>JBCAXC010000281.1:0-3926 GCA_038534255.1 Pseudomonadota bacterium | reverse complement strand
CGTCGCCACGCCGGATTTGCCCGTCCAGCACGTAGGCGCTGGCGCTGCTGCCGAGATACGTTTGCGTAACGTTGCTCATGAGGCGCTGCTTCACCGCGAGCTTACAGGCCACCGCCAGGCGCTCCTCGATCCTCAGCAGGGCATCGATCTCCGCGTCGTTGAAGCCGCGTGCCAGCGCACAGGTCCACGAGCCGATCATGCCAAAACCTTCAGGCCGGTCGCTGGATTTCCCCCCTTCGAACCCGACGATGAATGCAAGATAGTCGGTTAGCCCTTGATCCTTCAGGTCCTGAATGATGGGAAAGTCGAACGTGTGCGTGCAGGCGTTGAGCGGGATGCGGAGATGCTCGAGATCCGTCTGCATCATGTAGTAGTGCGGTCCCTGTTTGAACGTCTCGGACACATCGCCCGGCACATGCGGGTAACCCTCAACCATCGCCTCCTTGCCGCTCGTCCAGGTGATGCCGATAGCGCGATGCAACGGGTGCAGAACCGTGAACGCGAAGTAGCACCGTGCGAGTGGCACGCCCGCTGCGCGAAGCCGCTCGCAGCATCCCACCACGACTCGCTCGATCTCCGTCTCCGCCAGCGCCTGCTTCATCAGCCAGTCGCCGATCTCGGAAATCATTGCTCGGGACGGTTGCGGCTGTGGCGTGGGTTCTGCAACCTGTGCAACCGCCGACGTGCGTGAGATCCCGGCCTCGCGCGTTGCGATCTCCATATCGCTCTGAGAGGTGTTCATCGGCAATCTCCTTCGCTGGGGGCGTGCTCAGGGTGGTTGTTTCGGGTTAGGTATCTGCAGACAAACCGCTGTCGCCGGATTGTCGCACAGCGTAGCGCAGTCTAGAACCTCGACGCGACCAACCTGCCAGCGACGAAGCCCATGTTCACGAAAATCCTGATTGCCAACCGCGGCGAGATTGCCTGCCGCGTCATCAAGACTGCGCGAGAGATGGGGATCGCAACCGTTGCCGTCTACTCGGAGGCGGACCGCGGTGCGCTGCATGTGCGCATGGCGGATGAGGCCGTGCACATCGGCCCGGCCGTTGCTGCAGAGTCCTATCTCGTCGCGGACAAGATCATCGCGGCCGTGAAGGAGACCGGCGCCGAGGCCGTGCATCCTGGTTACGGGTTCCTGTCGGAGAATGCCGCGTTCGCCGAAGCGCTGCAAAAAGCCGGCATCGCCTTCATCGGCCCGAACGTGAAAGCCATCGAGGTCATGGGCGACAAGATCGCGTCCAAGAAGTTCGCCGATGACGCGAAGGTCAGCACAGTCCCCGGACACCTCGGCGTAATCGAAGACGCCGACGAAGCCATCCGCATCGCTGATGACATCGGATATCCGGTGATGATCAAGGCATCGGCTGGCGGTGGTGGCAAGGGCATGCGCATCGCCCACTCCCGCGACGAGGTGGCCGACGGCTTCGCGTCTTCCGTATCCGAGGCGAAGTCCAGCTTTGGCGACGACCGCGTGTTCATCGAAAAGTTCATCGTCGATCCGCGTCACATCGAAATTCAGGTTCTCGCGGACAAGCATGGCAACACCATCCACCTTGGTGAGCGGGAATGCTCGATCCAGCGCCGCAACCAGAAGGTGATCGAGGAAGCGCCGAGCCCGTTCCTCGATGCCAAGACCCGCAAGGCGATGGGCGATCAGGCGGTCGCGCTGGCCAAAGCGGTTGATTATGAGAGCGCCGGTACGGTCGAATTCATCGTAGACAAGGACCGGAATTTTTATTTCCTCGAGATGAACACCCGCCTCCAGGTCGAGCATCCGGTGACAGAGTTGATCACCGGCATCGATCTTGTGGAGCAGATGATCCGTGTCGCAGCCGGAGAAAAACTCAGCCTCAAGCAGTCCGGCATCAAGCTGAACGGATGGGCGATTGAATCGCGGATCTACGCCGAAGACCCGTACCGTAATTTCCTCCCGTCGATCGGTCGCCTGACGCGGTATCGCCCGCCGGAGGAAAGCGTCGCCGACGGCCTCACGATCCGCAACGACACCGGCGTGTTCGATGGCGGCGAGATCTCGATGTACTACGACCCGATGATCGCCAAGCTCTGCACGCACGGCCCGGATCGTGAAGCTGCCATCGAACATATGTCCGCCGCGCTCGACGACTTCTACGTCGATGGTATCCGGCACAATATCCCGTTTCTCTCCGCGCTGATGCGCCATCCCCGTTGGATCGCCGGCGACCTGACGACCAACTTCATTGCCGAGGAATATCCGGACGGGTTTTTCCCCCGTCTGCCGAGCGATGGAGAGGCGTCGAACCTTGCGGTTGTGGCCGCCGTGCTTGATCAGCAGCACAATACCCGTCGCCGCACGATTACCGGACAAATGACCGGTGACGAAGTCAGCTTCGCCTCGCGGCGCGTCGTGCGATTTGCCGGTGAGATCGACGATGTGGCGCTCGAGGTCGAGCGTCTGTCACCGGGTGTCTTTACGCTTCGGCTCGGCCATGGCGAGGATGCCGGAAGCGGGAGTCTCAAGGTCGAGAGTGACTGGAACCCGGGTGATCCTGTCTGGCGCGGGACGGTCGACGGCACGCGTCTTGTCGTTCAGGTCCGCCCAGTGCTGAACGGATACCAGCTCGACCATCAAGGCGTGAGCACCACCGCACAGGTCTTCACACGTCGCGAGGCAGAGCTTGCCGCGCTCATGCCGGAAAAACTGGCGGCTGATACGTCGAACGTGCTGCTCTGCCCGATGCCCGGTCTCGTCACACGGATCAATGTCGCACAAGGCGATGCGGTGGAAGCGGGTGATCCACTTTGTGTTGTCGAAGCCATGAAGATGGAGAATATTCTCCGCGCCGAACGGGACGCGACGATCGCGAGCATCAAGGCTGCGCCAGGCGACAGCCTCGCCGTCGACGCGGTCATCATGGAGTTTGCACCGAAGGCTTGACGTTCTGCGGACGTCGCACCAGCGGTTCAATCTGAGACCATAGGCAACGTGACGTTCACCGTGCTGCTGCACGGTTCTGAAAGTTTGCGACGGCATTCTCTCCGCCAAATCGGGGAGAGTGCCATGAACGACCTGCTGAAAACCGCAGCCCTGACGTTTGATCCGCGCGGGCGATGCAACCGCCGCGGTCTGCTGTACATCATGGGTGTCACGCTCACGCTGCAGATCGTGATCGCCGTAGGAGTCGTGACGGCGAAAGTCGCGTTTGTCGGGCCGCTCGCCACGGCGATTAAGCTGACATTCCTCTGGATTGCCATCTCGGCGACCATTCAGCGCCTGCATGACACTGGCCGCAGTGGATGGTGGCTCGCGGCGGCGTTCGTGTTTCTCGTCGTCTGGATGGCGTTGATGGGTGTTGGCCTGCCGATCCTCGTCGCAACCACATGGGGCCCCCACCTCATTTCGTTCACGTCTCCGGCGTTCTACGCGATCCTTTTGCTCAGCTACGCCCCCATTCTGGGTGGTGCCCTCTGGCTGCACTTCGCGGCGGGAGAAAATGTCGATAACAAATACGGCCCTGTCCCAGGCGCATCCGGATTCTCGCAACGCACCAGTGCCGGCGCGCAGTCTGCGAGCGTCCATCCGGCGCCTGTCGTAGAAACCGCCTAGCGTGCCCACAAGTCGTGCAACCGGATCCGTGACGCCAGGCGCCACTTGACCGCGGCGGGCGGATTGCCTGTTCTCCCACGACACGTCTCCGCACCGCCCCGGTCTCCATCGCATGCCGCTCTATTTCGCGTTTGGCTCCAACCTGCATCCTGCGCAGATGCAGGAGCGCTGTCCGGGTGCGCGGGCCGTCAGCATCGCACAACTTGCCGACTACGCCTTTTCCCTGACGCCGCGCGGTGGCGCCAACATTGTGCCACGCACGGGCGCCATCGTTTGGGGTGTGCTCTGGCGCTGCACGCCGCACCACTTCGCAACGCTGGACGCCTACGAGGGTGTGCGG
>JBCAXC010000280.1:0-3943 GCA_038534255.1 Pseudomonadota bacterium | reverse complement strand
CTGCAGATCGTGGCCTACAAGGCGCTGCCGGTGCTCATTCTCGGCGGGTTCACCTCGATCCCGGGGGCCATCGTCGGTGGCTTGATCATCGGGATCGGAGAAAAACTCGGTGAGCTTTATTGGGGTCCGCTCGTTGGCGGCGGTATCGAAAGCTGGCTCGCCTACATGATCGCGCTCGTCTTCCTGCTGTTCCGTCCGCAAGGGCTGTTCGGTGAGAAAATCATCGAGAGGGTGTGAGGTCATGAGCCACAAAAGCCGTCTCGGTGTCCTCGTCATCGATTGCAAAACCGACGATCTGCCAGGCGCGGCCGCGTTCTGGTCCGGTGCGCTCGGCTATGACGCCGACATTGATCCAGAGTTCCCGGACTACGTTCGCCTCGCGACCCCGGACGGCGAGCTGCGTGTGCTGCTCCAAGCGGTCGATCATGACCCGCGAATCCATATCGACGTGATGACGGATGACCGCGCGGCGGAGCGTGATCGGATGCTCGCGCTCGGTGCGACGGTGGTGCGCGAAGTGGATGAGGACGGCAAACACTGGACGGTGCTCGAGGCGCCGACCGGACATCGCTACTGCCTTGTCGGCGCGAAGGGCAGTGATTTCGAAGCCAAGGCCAACGTGTGGGGTGATGGCTGATGTTTTATCGCGAAGCCGGACAGTTCAAGACGAGCTACGAAGCCGACCAGGCGATCTTTCCGATTTTTCAGGACAAGGTCGGCATCTTTCTACTGGCGATCTTTGCCTTCGTTGTCGTGCCACTGACGGCGAACGATTTCGTGCTGAACTCGATCATGATCCCGATGCTGGTGTTCACGCTGGCGACGATCGGGCTGAACGTTTTGCTCGGATATGCGGGACAGCTCTCGCTCGGCACCGGCGCTTTCATGGGTGTCGGGGCGTACGCCTGTTACAAGCTGACGACGTATTTTCCGGATGCCAACATCATTCTGCTGGTGCTCGGCTCAGGTATTTTCTCCGCGCTTGTCGGAATTGTGTTCGGTCTGCCGTCGTTGCGGATCAAGGGGCTGTACCTCGCGGTGACGACGCTTGCCGCGCAGTTCTTCCTCGAGTGGTGCTTTATCCGGATCGGCTGGCTGTACAATTACAATGACAGCGGTGCCATCGAAGTGCCGCAGCGTGAGGCTTTCGGTTTCATCGCGACCGGCCCTTCGGCCGAGCCGCTGACACGCTATCTGATCGTGCTCGGTATCACGGTGCTGATCACGTGGTTGGTGTCGAACCTCATTCGCGGGCGGATCGGACGCTCGTGGATGATGATCCGGGACATGGATATCGCCGCCGAACTGATGGGCATCAAGCCGCTGACCGCAAAGCTCTCCGCGTTCGCCGTCTCGTCCTACATCGCGGGCGTTGCCGGGGCGATGATGGTGTTCTTCTGGCTTGGCGCGGCCGAGGTCGAGAGTTTTGATATCAATCACTCGTTCCTGATCCTCTTCATGTGCATCCTCGGCGGGCTTGGCAGCCTGATCGGGTCCTACATGGGGGCGGCGTTCATCTGGGTACTGCCCATCCTGTTGCGGGCTGCGCCTGATGTGTTCGGTATCGACGTGTCGGCAGCGGCGGTCGAGCACCTCAACTTCATGATCATCGGGGCGCTTATCATTTTCTTCCTGATCGCGGAGCCGGCGGGTCTCGCGCGGCTCTGGCAAATCGGGAAGCAGAAGCTCAGGGTCTGGCCGTTTCCGTATTAGCGGACAGCCTTGCAAGAGTGGCTGCGCGCGCATCCTGTGCCTGCGGTCCCACAACAAGACGGCTTATTGCCGGTCCGCGATACGAGGCCGGCGCACAAAGGAGGAAGACATGAAGTTTGCAAAACTGCTGTCGGGCGCAGCGCTCGCAGCTCTGATTGCAGCGCCGGCATCCGTCGCGCCTACGAGCGATGCGCTCGCCGCCGATGAAATCTATGTGCCGCTGCTCACCTATCGCACCGGACCGTTTGCCGGATCGGGCACACCGATCGCCAACGGCATGCGCGACTATCTGACGATGCTGAACGAACGCGACGGCGGAATCGGCGGCGTCAAAATCAACATCGAGGAGTGCGAGACCGGGTACAACGCGCAGAAGGGTGTCGAGTGCTACGAGTCGACCAAGGGCAAGAACCCGGTGATGTACAATCCGTACTCGACCGGCATCACGCTACAGCTCATCCCGAAGGCCTCGGTCGATAAAATCCCGATCCTGTCGATGGGTTATGGTCTTTCCGCCGCCGCGAAAGGCGACGCATTTCCCTGGGTCTTCAATATGCCGACGACGTACTGGGGTCAGGCCTCAGCCGTCATCAAGTACATCGGCCAGCAAGAAGGCGGGATGGACAAGCTGAAGGGCAAGAAGATCGGCTTCATCTATCTTGACGTCGGCTATGGCCGCGAGCCGCTGCCCGTGTTCGAGCAGCTCGCCGAGAAGCACGGATACACGCTCTCGAAGTATCCGGTTGCCGGCAAGGAAATGCAGAACCAGTCTTCGCAATGGCTGAACGTGCGACGGGACCGACCCGACTACATGGTGATGTGGGGTTGGGGTGCGATGAACCCGACCGCGATCAAGGAAGCCGCGAAAATCCGCTTCCCGATGGAGAAATTCATCGGCGTGTGGTGGTCCGGCGGTGACGACGATGCGCGCCCTGCTGGCGCTGCCGCGGTCGGCTACAAGTCGGTCAACTTCCATGGCACAGGTACGGACTATCCGGCCATTCAGGACATTCTCACAAAAGTCGTGAAAGCCGGCAAAAGCCAGGTCAGCGACGAGAGCAAGGTTGGTGAGAACCTCTACAATCGCGGTGTCATCAATTCTGTGATGATCGCGGAGGCGATTGCCAATGCGCAGAAGATCACCGGCAAGAAAGTCGTGACCGGTGAGGATGTGCGCAAGGGTCTCGAGGCGATGAACCTCACGGCTGAGCGTCTCAAGGCGCTGGGTCTCGAAGGTTTCACGAACCCGATCAGGGTGACGTGTGAGAACCACTCGGGCGGTCACCCGGTCTACATCCAGGAATGGGATGGAAAAGGCTGGAAACGCGCGTCGGAAGACATCACACCGATTGCCGAGATCGTCGGTCCGCTGATGGACAAGGCGGCCAAGGAGTACACGACGAAGAACGCGCCATGGCCCAAACGCACCGAAGAGTGTGTGAGCTAATGCGGGAAATTCCGTCTCCCCGTCGGCCGGAAGACGGTTCCTGAAAGACGGATGAGGGGCAGCGTGCAGCGAATGAGCATGTCGCTGCCCCTCATCCCAACCCCCTCCCCGCGTGCGGGAGAGGAAGTTGTCAAACCTTTCCCAAATGAGGCAATCAGAACATGGCCGTGACTGACACTGCCGATCTTGCTCTCACTGCCGAGCAGGCCCCGCCCGGTGTTGAGCCCGTACCGGCGATCCTCGACGTGAAGAACATCGAGGTGATCTACGATCATGTGATCCTCGTGCTCAAAGGCGTTTCGCTTGAGGTGCCGAAAGGCGGCATCGTTGCACTCCTCGGGGCGAATGGCGCCGGAAAGACGACCACGCTCAAGGCGATCTCGAACCTGCTGAGCGCAGAGCGCGGCGAAGTCACGAAGGGGGAAATTCTCTTCGAGGGCGAGAAGGTTCATGCGCGCTCACCGAACGAGCTGGTGCGCAAGGGCTGCATCCAGGTGATGGAAGGCCGTCACTGTTTCGAGCATCTGTCGGTAGAGGAGAATCTGCTCACCGGTGCGTATACGCGCGGAAGCGGTCGGGCGATCCGCGATGATCTCGACATGGTCTATAATTATTTTCCGCGCTTGAAAGAGCGACGCACCAGCCTTGCCGGATACATTTCCGGCGGTGAGCAACAGATGTGCGCGATTGGCCGCGCGCTGATGTCGAAGCCCCACATGATGCTCCTCGACGAACCGTCGATGGGGCTCGCGCCACAACTCGTCGAGCAGATTTTCGAGATCG
>JBCAXC010000279.1:0-3944 GCA_038534255.1 Pseudomonadota bacterium | reverse complement strand
GTCCGCATCTCCGCCACCCAAGCGTACCGTGACGGCGCAGGCCCAGCGCGCTGCGAAGCCCACACCGAAACCGACAACACCGTCTGCGTCTGGCACGGCGATCTCAAGCTGGTCATCGAGCGTCGCGCGGCAGGCACCACCCAAAACGGCAACGAAACCGAAGCGCCAGCAGGTCGCCGCTCTCAACTGGTCCAACACAACGGCGCGCGCAACACCTGCCGCGATACCTGCGAAGGCAAAGCCGACCCGTGCTGTCGCGGCCAAGCCGAAACCCAGGGGCAAGGCCAAGGCCAAGCCAAAAGGTCGC
Organism: Pseudomonadota bacterium; assembly: GCA_038534255.1. Classification (GTDB taxonomy): domain Bacteria; phylum Pseudomonadota; class Alphaproteobacteria; order Rhizobiales; family CALHAX01; genus CALHAX01. Next base: position 3,637 of record JBCAXC010000279.1, on the reverse strand, counting down.
TTCAACGTTCAGATCGCAACCGTCCGGGACAAGGCGATCGCGGAGCAGATCCGCGCGCAGATTGCCGGGCAGGCGCCGCGCGAACTTGGCCAACTGAAACCCCGTGTTGATACCGCGGTGCTCGGCAACATGGGCACCTTCTTTCGCGTCCGCGTTGATGGTCTGGCGAGCATTCCAGCGTCAAAGCGGCTTTGCGACGCCCTGATCCGCAAGGGGCACGATTGCTTCCTCATTCGCGCAAACTGACCCTGATGCCAGGTCACCGTCGACGGGCGGTGGTTCCGATCGCACCACGCCAAATGCCGCGCACGATGGACACGAACAGCCGATGAAAAAGCCGTCGCGTTCGCGCAAGAGCAAAGGCAAGTCGAAGTCGGAACCTGAGATCGCTCCGGCCCTCTCGAACCTTGCGAAATCACGCAGGCGCCCGCGCCTGGGAACCCGGTTCCGAAATTATCTCCTCACCGGTCTGATCATCGTCGGGCCGGTCGGGATCACGCTCTACATCGGCTGGTGGTTCATCAACTGGGTCGACAGCTGGGTGAAGCCGTTCGTCCCGGACACCTACAATCCCGAGACCTATCTGCCGTTTTCCCTCCCCGGTTTCGGGTTGCTCCTCGCCATCACCGGCCTCGCGTTGATTGGCGCACTGGCTGCGAACCTTCTCGGCCGGACGGTCATCAGCTATGGCGAGCTTTTCCTGGGCCGCATGCCGGTGGTCCGCAATCTCTACAGCGCGCTGAAGCAGATTTTCGAGACGGTGCTCTCGCAGAGCAGTACCAGCTTTCAGGACGTCGGGATCATCGAGTATCCCCGGCCCGGGCTCTACGCGATCGTGTTCATCTCGACCGAGACAAAAGGCGAGATCGCCGCGAAGGGCCGCGAGCGCGAGGAGGAATATCTCAGCGTATTTCTCCCCACGACGCCCAATCCGACATCGGGGTTCCTACTCTTCGTGCCAAAGCAGGATGTGACCATTCTCGACATGTCGGTCGAAGAAGCTGCTAAAATGGTGATTTCCGCCGGTCTCGTTGTGCCGGAGTATCAGGAGAAGCTCGAAGGACTGGCGCACGACGCGCGCCAGACTGCGGCACGTGAACCGATCGAACAGACCGAAACTGAAGCGCACATCGCCGCAGCCAAGGACGCGGCGGAGTAGCCTATCCTCTCAGCGCATCACGCTTCGTCTGTCTCCGCCGGCAAGAGCGTCACGTCATTCAGCACATCGAGCAACGGTGTGAGCCCATCCTTGTCGGTCAGCTTGAACAGCTCGATGTCGGACTGTGCGCCCGGGCTCCAGCCATTGAACTCAAGCGTCTTCTGAGCCTTCGAGAACAGCCCGTGATTGCGCTCGGCGACTGCGCTGTCGATCTCGTCCCTGCGTTCGCCCTCGAGGTTTTGCTTCTCGGCCGCGATCTTCCGGATATTGCTGAGGTCGGTAATGCTGTCTCCGCGCTCCTCTGCACGCAGGGAGAGATATTCGTGCCGTGTCGGCCAGCGCACGAAGCCCAGATCACCCAACACCCCGGCGAGATGATTGAGCGCAAGTGCACGCTCTTTCTCGCTGGTTGTCGCCGAGTAGAGGTTGGGGATCACCAGCCACGTTGCGTTGCGTCGTCGTTGGGTCCGGCGGAACCATCCGCTGGGTGCCTCGCTCCACGGAGCGTCCTTGATATCATCGCCGACAATCGACCCGATCTCACCGCGATAAAGCAGCCGGACATCATGGTTGATGAAGTGGCGGCGGATCCAGTTGATGTCTGCATTGTCATCACCCGGAATGTTCTGCGCGGCAGTCATGACGGCATCACGGATCTGCCGTCGTGCATCACCTGTGAGCCGGTCAGGGATACGCATTGGCGGATTGAGCGCAGTGAGCACGAACAGCCCGATATCAACGCCAAGTGTGGCGAGCAGGGCGATCAGATCACGTCCGGTAAACGATGATGGGGCGCTGGTCTCTCCAGGCTGCGCGGAAAATCCGCTCAAGACATAGCGCACACCGCCCGCGACGCCGGAGCCAATACTCTCCCACATACCTTTCACGGCGTTGGCGACACCGGCCGGCCCTTCGTTGAATGCGGCATCGCGCAGCGTCAGCACCGCCGGCTGCCCGGCCTGATCAGCCGCAAGTCGTAGTCGTTGCGCGAGCGTCGGATCGTAACAGGAGAACCCGGCCTCACCCGGCGCGACAGACACAGTGTCGGCGAGCGCGTTCATCTCCGCCGAAACCGTCTTGCCGAACTCGTTGGAGCGATCGGCGATACTGCGCGCTCGCGTGCGGATGTTCTGCGCCATCTGCTCAAACGACTGCTGGCGATCAGCGACATTCTCTCCCTCAAGGCGCGTCGCGCTGCGGCGCAACTGATTGACGTCGGACTGGACAGGGCCGACCCACGACTTCGTGACATTGTCGCGCAGCGTCGTAATCGCATCGCGCACCCCGACGCGGGCATTGTATAGCGGCCCACGCCCGGCGCCGGAGCGAATGCCGCAACTTCCTCCGCTCGTTTCCTCGCGGGCCATCTGTGTCTCGGACCAGCTCGCCACGCTGTCGATCTGCACGCGCACAGCATCAAGCCGCGCCGCGATCGACCCGGCTGCCCCGCGCGCATCTTCCTGCAGTCCCGTGAGCGAGGTCCGCGTCGCCTCTTCACCCGCAATGAGGCTCCACCAGAAACCGTAGCCAAACCCGACAGACCAGAGCGCGAGGAACGTATAGAGCAGGCCGGTCGCAAAGCGGTGCGTTCGCAGCCGTCCCTTACCGAACGTCTCGCGCAGCGCCAGCCACATCAGGAAGGTGAGCGCTACGGTAATCGCGATGACAAGCCACTCGTTAGAGACCGTCAACCCGGCCGGTCCGCGGCTGGTGTTCGATGTCTGCGATACGCCGACAATGAAATCGTTCATCCCCGACCAGGTCGCAAAGCCGGAGAGCGCGAGCAGCATGAGTGCGGCAAACCCGATAAGCCTGTTACGTCCGAACACGGCATCACTCACGTCTCCCAGCGGATCGCTGGTGCGTGTGCGGCTGTCTCTTTTGGCCATGGTCATCCCCCCGGACGTGATATGTCGCTTCGTGATACAACAATGCCACCTGCGCGTCAGGCGTTCCAATCTGACGGGATGAACAGCGCGCATTCAGCTGAACATGTGAGCGGAGGGCAACGATGGCGGCCGACGCGCAGGAGCAGGTCACGACCGGTCGGTGTCTTTGCGGCGCGATCACGTTTCGCTTCACGGGCCAGCCAAGCGGCGTCGATTACTGCCACTGCGACAGTTGCCGGAGGAACTGCTCGGCGCCGCTGACGGCATTCATCGAAGTGCCGCGCGAAAACTTCACGTTCGAGGGCGAGACGCCAAAAATCTACGAGTCATCGCCTGGCATCCGCCGTCTGTTCTGCGGCACGTGCGGCTCGCCACTCGCCTACGACGCGGACTGGGATACCACGGACATCCATCTCTACGTCGCCGGGCTGGACGATCCTGAAGCTTTTCCGCCGCGCGCGCACGTGTTCTCCGATGAACAGCTCTCCTGGTTCGAGGTCGCGGATGATCTTCCGCGCTACGCTGGCAGCATGATAGACGAAGAGCCGATCCGGCATGGCGCGCGTGCCAGTGCTCGGATCGCGAATTC
>JBCAXC010000278.1:0-3975 GCA_038534255.1 Pseudomonadota bacterium | reverse complement strand
TGGGTGCGGGCGCCGATCAACCGGCAGCACCTTCGTCCGCGATGACCGTCCATCGCTTGTTTTTCGAAATCGGTGCGCACTCGATAATCCGCACCCAACAGGATTGAACTTGTGTGATCGCCGGGCGTGCCTGCGGTTGCAGGAGTGCCGGGCTTGATCGCCAGGTTTGATTGAAAAGGCTGGAAGCGATGATTCAGGACGAGACCAATCTCGACGTTGCCGACAATTCCGGCGCGCGTCGCGTGCAGTGCATCAAGGTGCTCGGCGGGTCTAAGCGCAAGTACGCATCGGTGGGTGACATCATCGTCGTCAGCGTCAAGGAAGCGATCCCGCGCGGTCGCGTGAAAAAGGGCCAGGTCATGAAGGCCGTCGTCGTGCGCACCGCGTCCGGCGTGCGCCGTCAGGACGGCAGCCTGATCCGCTTCGACCGCAACGCCGCCGTGCTGATCAACAACAATAACGAGCCGATCGGCACCCGCATCTTCGGCCCGGTGACCCGTGAGCTGCGCGGCAAGAAACACATGAAAATCGTCTCGCTTGCGCCGGAGGTGCTGTGATGGCCACAAAACTCAAGATCAAGAAGAACGACAACGTGGTTGTTCTCGCCGGCAAGGACGTCGGTAAGAAGGGCGTCGTCCTCAAGGTGATGCCCGCGGAAAACAAGGCGCTCGTCCAGGGCGTCAACATGACGGTGAAACACCAGCGTCAGACAGCCAGCCAGGAAGCCGGCCGCGTCCAGCGTGAGGCGCCGATCCACATTTCGAACCTCGCGCACGAGGATCCGAAAGACGGCAAGCCGACCCGCGTTGGCTACAAGACGCTGGAAGACGGAAAGAAAGTGCGCTTCGCCAAGCGCTCGGGAGAAACGATCGATGGCTGATGCCAACGCTTATGTGCCGCGCCTACGCAAGCAGTATGATGATGCGATCCGCGGCCAGCTGACCGAACAGTTCGGCTATACGAACCCGATGCGTGTGCCCCGGCTCGAGAAGATCGTGCTGAACATGGGCGTCGGCGGCGCCGTGAACGATCGCAAAAAGATCGAGAACGCTGTCAACGACATGACGCTCATCGCCGGCCAGAAGCCGGTGACGACCAAGGCACGCAAGTCGATCGCGACGTTCAAGCTGCGTGATGGCATGGCGATCGGCTGCAAGGTCACCCTGCGCCGCCAGCGGATGTACGAGTTTCTCGACCGTCTGGTCACGATCGCTTTGCCGCGCGTGAAAGATTTTCGTGGGTTGAACCCGAAGAGCTTCGATGGACGCGGCAACTACGCGATGGGCATCAAGGAGCACATCGTGTTCCCCGAGATCGACTACGACAAGGTCGACGAGATCCTCGGTATGGACGTGATCGTCTGTACGACCGCCGACACCGACGACGAAGCGCGTGCGCTTCTCAAAGCATTTAACTTCCCGTTCACCGGGCAAAACGAAGAGAGCTGATCCAAGCGGAACAGCGCCTCACCCCGGTAACCCTGAACGCTCCATGAGGAGGTCCAATGGCCAAGAAGAGTGCCATCGAGAAAAACAAGCGTCGGCGCAAGCTGACCAAACAGTTCGCAAGCAAGCGGGCTGAGCTGAAGGCGATGATCAAGGACGAGAATGCCTCGCGCGAAGAGCGCTTCAAGGCCTCGCTGAAACTCGCCCAGCTCCCACGCGATTCGTCCAAGACGCGAGTCCGTAACCGCTGCGATCTGACGGGCCGCCCGCGCGCCTACTATCGCAAACTGAAGCTCTCGCGCATCGCACTGCGCGAACTGACCTCGCAGGGCATGCTGCCCGGCATGGTCAAGTCGTCCTGGTAAGGGAGGGATCGACATGCCCGTATCCGATCCGATCGGCGATATGCTCACCCGCATTCGCAACGCCCAGATGCGCCGCAAGGCCAAGGTCGTCATGCCAGCCTCGAAACTACGCGCCCGCGTGCTTGATGTGTTGACGTCCGAGGGCTACATCCGCGGCTATGCCGAGATGGAGACGAAAGGCGCACAACCGGAGCTTGAGGTCGAACTCAAGTACCACAACGGTGATCCGGTGATTAAATCGCTGAAGCGCGTGTCGAAGCCAGGCCGCCGGGTTTATTCTCCTGTCAAGGACATCCCGACGGTCATGAACGGCCTCGGTGTGTCGATCCTGTCGACGCCGAAGGGTGTGATGTCGGATACGCAGGCCCGCGAAGAGCAGGTCGGCGGTGAGGTGCTCTGCAGCATCTTCTAGATTGAGTGAGGCCCGCGCGGAGCAATCCTGCTCCGCCGCGCAACGCGTATGGATGGTCCGGTCTTGCCGGGCGAAGAGGACGAGAACAATGTCGCGGATCGGCAAGAAACCCATCGAGATCCCGTCAGGCGTGGAAGCCAGCGTTTCCGGCCAGACGGTGAAGGTCAAGGGCAGCAAGGGACAGCTCGAGGTCACGCTCGTCGACGATGTCTCGGTGCGGATGGAAGATGGCGCCGTCGTTGTCGAACCGCGCAGCCAGACCAAGCGCTCGCGGTCAATGTGGGGTATGTCGCGCACGCTCGTGCAGAACCTCGTGACCGGCGTGACCGAAGGTTTCACGAAGACGCTCGAGATCAATGGCGTCGGCTACCGTGCACAGATGCAGGGCGCGAACCTGCAACTGCAACTCGGCCTCAGCCACGACGTTCTGCATCCGATCCCGCAGGATCTTGACGTCAAGGTCACGAAGCCGACCGAGATCGTTGTCTCCGGCATCGAGAAGCAACTGGTCGGTCAGTTCTGCGCAGAAGTACGCGCCTATCGCCCGCCGGAGCCTTACAAAGGCAAGGGCATCAAGTATTCGGACGAAACGATCTTCCGCAAGGAAGGCAAGAAGAAATAGCCAGCCGCCTGCGCGTCGACGCCCTGCCCTTCACGGCGTGGCTAGCAGGTGCAACGGACCGAAAAAATCACTGGTGAGAAGAGATACCTCCGATGGCATCGCTCAAGGCAAAATCAGACGCACGCAAGGCGCGTGTCCGTCGTCAGGTGACGAAGCGCGCAAACGGTCGCCCGCGCCTCTCCGTCTTTCGTTCCTCGCAGCATATCTATGCGCAGGTGATTGACGACGCGAAGGGCCACACAGTCGCTTCGGCCTCTACGCTCGACAAGGACGTCAAAGGCTCCATCAAGACGGGCGCCAACAAGGACGCGGCGACAGCCGTCGGCAAACTCGTAGCGGAACGCGCGACGAAGGCCGGTGTCACCGACGTCATCTTCGACCGGGGCTCATACATCTATCATGGCCGTGTGAAAGCGCTGGCGGACGCCGCGCGCGACGGCGGATTGAAATTCTAGGATAAGGAAGAACGACGTGGCACGAGGACCGGAAAGAGGCGGCCGCAAGGGCGATCGCGGCGGACGTGGACGCGAGGAACAGAGCGAGTTCGAGGACAAGCTCGTTCACATCAACCGCGTCGCCAAGGTCGTGAAGGGCGGACGCCGGTTTGGCTTCGCCGCTCTCGTCGTTATCGGCGACAAGAAAGGCCGCGTCGGATTCGGCAAGGGCAAGGCCCGCGAAGTGCCGGAGGCGATCCGCAAAGCAAGCGAAGCGGCGAAGCGCGCGCTCATCAAGGTGCCGCTGCGTGAAGGTCGCACGCTCCACCACGATGTGACGGGACGCCATGGCGCCGGTCGCGTCGTTCTGCGCGCCGCACCTCCCGGCACCGGCATCATTGCGGGTGGTCCGATGCGCGCGGTTTTCGAGACCCTCGGCGTGCAAGACGTTGTCGCGAAGTCGCTCGGTTCGTCGAACCCATACAACATGGTCCGCGCGACGATCGATGCACTGACCAAGGAAGACAGCCCGCGCTCCGTCGCGGCGCGTCGCGGCAAGAAAGTCAGCGAGATCGTCAACCGTCGCCGTGATGGCGCTGGCGACGACACAGACGCGATTGGCAGCGAGACATCGGAAAACGTCGAAGCGGCTTAAGGCCAACCTTCGATGGCAACTTACTGACGGCGCGCCATAGAC
>JBCAXC010000277.1:0-3982 GCA_038534255.1 Pseudomonadota bacterium | reverse complement strand
ATCTGGAACACGGTCTTCATGGCCGGCGTTGTCGCGGCGATATCGATCCCGCTGTCGGTGTTTCTCGGTCTTGTCGCGGCAATGTTCCCCGGTCAGTTCCTCGACCGGCTGGTGACGTCGTCAACGCTCGGTTTGATCGCCATTCCCGATTTTCTGATCGGCATCTTTCTCATCCTGATCTTCGCAACGTCGCTCGATCTCGTGCCCGCCGTCTCGTATCTCAGCGGCGGAGAAAATTTCGGGTCGATGATGTACAAACTGGCGCTGCCGATTGCGACGCTGGTCGTGGTCGTCTCGGCCCAGATGATCCGTATGACCCGGGCTGGCGTGCTCAATGTGATGAGCTCGCCCTACATTGAGATGGCGATTCTCAAGGGCGTGCCGCGGCGGCGGATCATTCTGCGTCATGCGCTGCTCAACGCGATTGGGCCGATCGTCAACGTCATCGCGCTGAACCTTGCCTATCTCGTCTCTGGCGTCGTGGTGGTCGAGACAATTTTCTCCTATCCGGGGCTCGCCAAGCTGATGGTCGACGGCGTGCAAACGCGGGATATCCCGCTCGTGCAGGCCTGCGGCATGATCTTCTGCGTCACCTACGTGGTGCTCATCCTGATTGCGGATGTCGCGTCCATTGTCTCCAACCCAAGACTGAGGCACCCGAAATGAGCGCGAATGTTACTGACGTCGATCAGGCCGGGGGCATTCCGGACACTGAAACGGTGCCCGACGCCAACGAAGCGCTTGCGCAGGACGGAGAGTTTTCGTTCGAGGAGTTACCTGACGCGCCGCCGAAGCAGGGTTTTCGGATGTCTCCGGTCGGGTGGGTCTGCAGCGCGATCGTCGTGTTCTGGATCGCGATCGTCTTTCTCGGGCCGTACATCGCACCCTTCGATGAGGCGGAATACATCGAGGACGTGATCGAGAAGTACGAGGAGGTCGACACGATCTTCATGGACCCGGACACGAACGCATTCTTTGGAACGGACTCGTCCGGGCGCGATGTGTTCTCCCGCGTGCTCTATGGCGCGCGCACGACGATCGGGATTTCGTTCACCGCGACGATCCTTGCCTATCTGATCGGCATCACACTCGGCATTGCCGCGGCGGTGTCCGGCGGGTGGCTTGATACGATTTTCTCCCGATTGGTTGATGCAATCCTCACCTTCCCGAACATCATGCTCGGGCTTGTCGTGATCGCAGGTTTTTCTCCCTATATCGGGCAGATAACTGGGTCCCAGTTCTGGGACGCAATCATCATACTCATAACTCTCGCCGGCATCGTCTATGCGGCCAGCGTGTTCCGCATCGCGCGGGCACTCGGTCAGGACATCATGGTGCAGGATTTCGTCGAGGCGGCCCGCGCCCGCGGGGAGGGCACGTGGTACATCATCCGCAAGGAAGTCTTGCCGAATGCCGCGATGCCATTGGCGACCGATTTCGGTCTGCGGCTCGTCTTCGTCATCCTGTTCGTCACGAGCCTCAGCTTCCTTGGTCTCGGTGTTCAGCCGCCCGCTTCGGAGTGGGGCAGTATGGTGCGGGAGAGCCTTGCGGGCATGCGCTTTGGTGAGGGTGGCAATATCTGGGCGACCATCGCGCCTGCCATCGCGATTGCGTCGGTGACGATTTCGATCAACCTCATCGTCGACGACATCTCGGCACAAGCCGGCGGTAGCCTCGCCAAGAAGATGGTGTAGCCTCATGAAAAACTCGACAGAGATCCTTTACGAGGTCCGTGACCTTCAGATCGAGGCGCGTCCGTTCGATGCGCCGCCGATCCCGATCGTGAAAGGCGTGAGTTTCGACGTCATGCCCGGCAAGGTCGTCGCTCTCATCGGCGAATCCGGCTCAGGCAAAACGACGATTTCGCTCTCCTCGTTGGGCTATACGAAGCCCGGGCTGCACTTCTCCGGCGGAACTGGAAAGCTGTGGGGCAAGGACATGCTTGCACTCACAGCGGACGAAAAACGCAAGATGCGCGGCGAGCACGTGGCCTACCTCGCGCAAAGTGCCGCCGCGACGTTCAACCCGGCGCTCAAGATCGGCGAACAGGTGACAGAGTCCGCCGTGCTCGGCGGCATGCCGCAAGCCGAGGCCGACAAGCGTGCCCTTGAACTCTATTACGCGCTCGAGCTGCCTGATCCGGAGCGTATCGGTGGGCGCTATCCTCACCAGGTGTCGGGTGGCCAGTTGCAACGCCTGATGGCGGCGATGGCGCTTGTCGAGAAGCCGGATCTCCTTGTGCTGGACGAGCCGACGACGGCCCTTGACGTGACCACGCAGATCGAAGTCCTGAAAGCGTTCAAGAAGGTGATCCAGGACGAAGGTTCGGCGGCGATCTACGTGACGCACGACCTCGCCGTCGTGGCGCAGATCGCCGACCATATCGTCGTGCTCTATTCCGGCAAGGTGCAGGAGCAGGGCCCGACCGAGCAGATCATCAACAATCCGCAGCACCCCTACACCAAACGTTTGATGAACGCGGTGCGACCCGCGCCAGCGGACGCTGCCAATGACGGTTCGTCAAGTGGTGCGTTCAAGACTGATGTGCCGGCGCTCGAGGTGAAAAACATCACGGCCGGTTACGGCAAAAATCCTGACGGTTCGCCGGCGATCACGGTGCTTCGTGACGTCAACGTTTCGGTAGAGCGCGGGCACGTTGTCGGCGTTATCGGCGAATCCGGCTGTGGTAAGTCCACGCTCGCACGTGTCATGGCAGGGCTCCTGCCGGCGGTCGACGGTGAGGTCTTGCTCGATGGCAAAGCGCTCGCGCCTGCGCTTGCTGACCGAAGTCGTGATGATCTGCAGAAGGTGCAGTTTGTCTTCCAGATGGCAGATACGGCGCTCAATCCGCGACATACGCTTGGTGACATCATCGGGCGACCGCTGACATTCTATCACGGGCTGCGCGGGCGCAAACGCCGTGAGCGAGTGGCGGAGATTCTTGATCTCGTCGAACTGCCGGCGTCGTTCGCTAACCGCGGGCCGTCGGAGCTTTCGGGTGGCCAGAAGCAGCGGGTCAATCTGGCGCGCGCGCTGGCGGCTAATCCGGAGGTTATGCTCTGCGATGAGGTGACGTCTGCGCTCGACACGATCGTTGGGGCGAACGTCATCAAGCTGCTGACAGAGCTGCGTGACAAGACGGGCGTCTCCTACGTGTTCATCTCGCACGATCTCTCGACCGTTGCCTCGTTCGCCGACGATATTGTCGTGCTCTATGCTGGGCGTGTCGCCGAGCAGGGACCGACGGCGCAGGTTCTTGCGCCGCCGTTCCACCCCTACACCCGTTTGTTGATGACCTCGGTGCCGGAAATGCGGGTCGGTTGGCTCGAAGACATCATGGACACGCAGGAAGCGCTTGCCGGTATCTCACGGGGGGTGGAGCTCGCAAAGGTCGGGTGTCCATTTTTCAATCGATGCCCTGTCGCGATCGCCGGGACGTGCGACACGATCACTCCACCCGATCGTACGACCGGTCGTCACGTTATCGCCTGTCATCTTGAACTGGATGCCCTCACGGCGATGGATGTGCCACAAGCGGCTGAGTAAGTTTCGGCCAAGTGGTCGTGAGCCGAGAGCGGCTGCACTTTCAAAAGACGGCGCTTGAGCAATCGAGCGCCGTCTTTGTTTTGGTCATTACAATGTGGAGTTAAATCCGCCGCCGTCGACAAGCAAGTTCTGGCCGGTGACGAAACCGGCCTGGGCTGAGCATAGGAAGGCGCAGACGGCGCCGAAGTCATCGGCGTCACCGATCCGTTTTGCCGGTATAGACGCTCCGGCCTTTTCCGTCGCTTCTTCGACAGAGATACCGTCGGCCTTTGCGCGGCCTTCCAGCGTCTGGCGGATGCGCGCGGTGTCGTGCAGGCCGGGCAGGACCGCATTGATGGTGACGTTGGATGACGCGACCTTTCGCGCGAGTGAGGCGATGGCGCCCGTCAGACCGGCGCGTGCGCCGTTCGACAATTCGAGGGTCGGGATCGGGTTC
>JBCAXC010000276.1:0-3984 GCA_038534255.1 Pseudomonadota bacterium | reverse complement strand
CCGAGCAATTTTCCTCCGTGCCGCAGCGCGTTCGTCGCCCCGATATTGCCGGAGCCCGTCGCGCGGACGTCCCCGTACCCGAACGCATGCGAGAGCAGCAGGCCAGTCGGGATGGAGCCGACGAGGTAGCCGCCGATCAGCGCAAGGAGTGCGGAGAGCAAATCCATCACACGCTCACCGTGAGCGGCGGTGCACGGTGCGACCATTCACCAGTGTGCGACACACATATCCGGTGAGCCGTGCCTCATCGAACGCCGTGTTTTTCGAGCGGGATTGCAGCTTCTCCGGTGCCACGACCCATGGCACATCCGGGTCGATGACGACCAGATCGGCCGGCAGCCCTTTCGCGATCCGCCCGGTCTCCAGCCCGAGGATCTCGGCCGGACGCACGGTCATCGCGCGCAAAAGCTCGTGCAACGTCAGCTCTTCGTCATGCAACAGGCGCAGCGCTGCGGAGAGCATGGTCTCAAGGCCGATCGCCCCATCGCTCGCTTCGGCGAACGGGCGGCGCTTGGCATCCACATCCTGCGGGTTGTGCGCCGAGACAATCACGTCGATGTCCCCGCGCGCGACGCCTTCCACCATCGCCCGGCGCTCATCCTCGCTGCGAAGCGGCGGGCGCACTTTGAAGAAGGTGCGGTAGGGCCCGATGTCGTTCTCGTTGAGCGTGAGATTGTTGATCGACACCCCGCAGGTCACGGGCAGTTTGCGTTTCTTCGCCTGGCGGATGACGCCGAGACTCGCGTCGCATGAGATCAGCGCCGCGTGGTACCGGCCGCGCGTCCAGTCGACGAGCCGGATGTCCCGCTCCAGCATGATCGTTTCTGCCGCGCTGTGCACGCCGGGCAATCCGAGACGGCTCGCCATCGACCCGGAGTTCATCACGCCAGCGCGCGCAAGATCAGGGTCTTCGACATGATGGATGACAAGCGCGCCAAAATCCTGCGCGTAGGTCAGCAGACGACACATCACCTGCGCATTGACCACACTGTGCGGACCATTCGAGAACGCCACCGCGCCCGCTTCACGCAGCAGGCCGATCTCGGACATCTCCTCGCCCGCCAGCTCTTTCGTGAGCGCGGCCGATGGCAACACATGCACTTGTGCGGTGTCGCGCGCGCGGCGCTGGATAAAATCAACCAGCGCGACATCATCGATCACCGGATGCGTGTCGGGCGTGACAACCATGGTCGTGACGCCGCCTGCCGCCGCCGCCCGGCTCGCGGTTTCGAGGGTTTCGCGGTGCTCATCGCCCGGCTCGCCGGTCGCGACCTGCATATCGATCAGCCCCGGCGCCAACACGCGCCCGCGACAGTCGATAATGTCCGCACCCTTCGGCGCGTTGCGCCGCAAATGCGCGCCAACATCCGCGATCATGCCGTCTTCGATCAGCAGACCACCGAGTTCGTCATGCCCACTGGCCGGATCGACGATCCGCGCGTTGATGAGAGCTGTCGGCTCGCCCGTACCTGAGCCTTCAGCCGAGCCCTCGCCGACCTTTGGCTCGTTGTCATTCTGCGCCGCCATGGTCAGGCCTCAACTGTTCGGGAGGTGGCGCGCAAGCGCTTCGAGCACAGCCATGCGGACAGCCACGCCCATCTCGACCTGCTCGCGAATGACGCTGCGCTCGTCGTCGGCAACGGCAGAGTCAATCTCGACCCCGCGGTTCATCGGTCCGGGATGCATGATCAGCGCGTCGGGACGGGCATGCGCCAGCTTCTCGTGATCAAGCCCGAAGAACCGGAAGTATTCGCGCGTCGATGGCACGAAGGCGCCGGACATCCGCTCCCGCTGCAGACGCAGCATCATCACGACATCCGCGTTTCTGAGGCCCTCCTCCATCGAGGTGAACACCTCGACGCCGAGATCTTCGACACCGGGCGGAAGTAACGTGGACGGCGCAACGACTCTTACCTGCGCGCCAAGCGCGTTGAGCGTCATGATGTTCGAGCGCGCCACGCGTGAGTGCAGGATGTCGCCGCAGATCGTCACGATCAGCGTTTCGATCTTTCCCTTGTTGCGGCGGATCGTGAGTGCATCGAGCAGGGCTTGCGTCGGGTGCTGATGCGATCCGTCGCCTGCATTGATTACCGAGCAATCAACCTTCTGGCTGAGCAACTCGACGGCGCCAGCCTCGCTATGCCGAACAACGAGAATGTCTGGCCGCATCGCGTTGAGCGTCACTGCTGTGTCGAGCAGCGTCTCACCCTTGTTCACGGAAGACGCAGAGACGGACATGTTCATCACGTCGGCACCGAGCCGCTTGCCGGCCAGCTCGAATGAGCTTTGCGTGCGGGTCGAGGCTTCAAAGAAGAGATTGACCTGCGTGCGCCCGCGCAGCGTGTCCGTCTTCTTCATGATCTCGCGAGACTGCGCGGCCGCCTTTTCGGCGAGATCGAGCAGCAAGGTCAGTTCACCCGCCGTCAGCCCCTCGATCGAAAGGAGGTGGCGGTGCGGATACTGAGCTTTGGGTGGTGTGCGCTTGGACATTAAAGGCGACGCTATACGCCGACTCCGGGTAGACGACAACAATCGCTTGCAGGCCTGCGTGGACGCTCGTCACAGCGCGGTAATCGTAGGCTCAGCAGCTCATGCGAGCACTTCATCGCGAACCACGTCGGACCAGAGTTGATGGAACGTCGCACACCGGCCAACCAGAGCGAACCTTTCGACGACGTGAACCTCTTCGTCGCGGATCAGGCCCTGCAGGCTGCGGTGATCCGCGAGGGCGCGGCGTTTGCGGTGTCCGCGCTCGAGGCATTTGGCGCGGAGGCCGGATCCGCCGAGATGCAGCGCCACGCACGGCGCGCCAACACACACCCACCATCACTCGAGACCCATGATCCCCGCGGCGAGCGCGTTGACCGGATCGTCGTTGACGAAAGCTATCACGCGCTGATGCGCACAAGCATGGCCGTCGGTCTTCATGCCCGCAGTTTTTCCCATCTCGCAGGCAGCGAAACGGTTGCAACCGGCACGAACGTTGCGCGCGCCGCAGGCGTCATCCTCGCCAGCCAGATGGAGCCGGGCCATGTCGCACCGCTCTCCATGACGAACGCGAGCATCGCCGCGCTGCTCAACGACGCCGGCATGGCCCAGACCATGGTCCCAAAAATCCTCGAGCCGCATTATGATCCCCGCCTGCGCCATATGAGCGAGAAGGCGTCGCTGACGGTCAGTCTCGCGCTCTCGGAACGTCACGGCGTCTCGGACCTTGCAAGTGCGCGGACGCGTGCCGAACGCATAGGGGACGAGAGCGAAGGCAACGCTGACGGATATCGCCTCAACGGTGAAAAATGGTTTCTCTCTGCACCGATGAGCGACGCATTCCTCGTGCTTGCGGAGGCGCCCGGCGGGCTTTCCTGTTTCATGATGCCGCGGGTGCTGCCAGACGGCGAGATGAACGGCATTCAGTTTAATCGCCTCAAGCCCACACTCGGTCATCATGCGCTCGCCGTCGTTGATGCAGTGTTTGACGATGCCCAGGCCTGGCCCGTCGGCGAAGCCGGCGCCGCCCGTACAACTCTGGCGGATACGTTGGCGCTGATGCGTCTTGATGGTGCGCTGGTGACGCTCGGCCTGATGCGGCGCGCCGTCAGTGAGGCCATCCACCACGCACGACAGCGACGTATCGGCGGCGCACCGCTCGTTGGCCAGCCGCTCGCCGCACAAGTGTTGGCCGACATGGCTTTGCATACTGAGGCCGCAACGGCACTGACGCTCCGCCTCGCCCGCGCCTTCGACCAGCCGGATGATGAGCAGGAGCGTGCATGGGCACGTCTTATGACGCCGGTCACTGCTTACTGGGTCTGCAAATCCGCGCCCCATCTGATCGCAGAGGCCATGGAGTGCCTCGGCGGGAATGGTTTTGCCGAGGATTTCCCGCTCGCAACTCTCTATCGCGAGGCGCCAGCCCATGCGCTGTGGCAGGGCGGAGGAAACATCCTCGCGCTTGATGTCATGCAGGTGCTGCAGCGCGATCCG
>JBCAXC010000275.1:0-4011 GCA_038534255.1 Pseudomonadota bacterium | reverse complement strand
GCGGCAACCGCAACCACCATGGCCCGATCCGCCAATAACCATCCGTGTGCAGCGAGGTCCACGCCTCGTCAGCGCGGCACAGCGCGATCATCAACAGCCCGAGCGTGAGCGCCGTCACAGCGGTGGCGACCTGGCTGAGCGCTTCCGGCGCAAACGACACGGAAAGGAGCTGACGCAAAACAAGGCTGGCCGCAAACACGCCGGCAATCGAGATGAGAAGGCGCTGCACGCGCTGTGCTGCGCGGTCGTCGAGCGCGAGAAGCCGCCATTCGGGCCGGTGAACCGCGAGAACGGTCGACGTCACAGCACGCACGATCACAAAAATCGCAAACGCGTAGAACACCGATCCGATCAATCTCTCGAGTGAGGTCGGCACATCGGAGAACAGCCGGATAATCAGTACGGCGATACCGGCCATGATCAGTGGCGGCACGGCCCGGGCAAGAATGACCATGACTGCGCTGGTCGCACGCCCCTCAACGTCAAGCCGGAGCTGACTTGCTTGATCACGATACCGTCTGATCAGAAACCGTCTCACCCGGCGCGAGAAGAACACACCAACGGCAAAAGCCAGCAGAGTAAGCAGGAAAGCGTAGTCGGTACGAATTGAACTGACCCATGTGCCGACCAAGCGCGAGAACTGCTGCGCAACCTTACCACCCTCACGCCAGACCGCGCGCCAGAGTTCGGGTGATGCCAGGCTCAACGATCGCTCAAAAATTGCCTCGCGAAACGAGGTGCGTCGATATTGCTGAATGAGATCAAGCAGTTGCTGAGCACGTTCTTGCGCGACACGGCTCGCCGTCCGCGTGGTCGCGACGTCCCGCTCGACGGCTGCCAGACGGGTGCGTTCCTCGCGCAGCACCGGCGGCTCCGCCGGCTCTCCATCTTTTGGCGGTGCACCGAGGCGCCGCACTTGCCCGGCCACGTCCTGTTCCGTTGGAGCAAGCTCTTCATCGAGCGTGGTCGCCTGGGCCAGAAGTTCGATAATGATTGGGCGTAAACGCGAAAGCTCCCGGTCGCGCGTGCGGGCCCGCTCGACAGCCTTTTCGAGGCGCTCAAGCTCTGCAGAAATCGTGGTCAGCGCTTGCGTCACATCGGCGATCTTGCGCGCAGTCCCGGTGCCGAGCGTTGGCGCGGGCGTGGATGCGGCAGGTTCCGCGGGCGGGGCGCTCTCGTTATTCGCGCCGGTAGCCCCGGTCGGTGTTGTGCCACTGCCCGATGGTGTCGCAGCAGGCGCGGCTGCCGCGCTGTCATTGGCAGCCGAAACCGGTGCGGTCTGATCCTGTGCGGGAGCGCTCGCAGGTGCCGTTTGCGCGTCTGCGGAGGTCGTCAGGAACGCGGCGCTCATAAACACCGCAAGGCCCAGGGCGCGCAGATGGCCGAAGGACGCGCAGCGTGCCATAGCTCGCTTTGAACTGCAGGCTTTTCCGTTTCGTGTCGCGAACACGCGCCAGCCACTAGCCTGCGCCCGTGCCGAGGCCCAAGCCCCCATGACCGATGTTCTCAACACCGTCGCCCCCGTTTTCGGCCTGATCATCCTCGGATGGATTTCGGCTCGGATCGGCTTGCTGGATGAAGCCGCCGATCGAGGCCTCGCAAGCTTCGTTTTCACGATCGCAATGCCGGCCCTGCTGTTCCGAACCATGGCAACGGTTCGCATGCCGGAAGGTTCATCGGTCGACTTGCTGATCGCATTCATGGGTAGTGCCGCGATCACATGGTGCGCCGCGACTCTCGCAACGACAGCCCTGCTCGCACGGCCCCGCCCCGATAGTGCTTCTATCGGTATGGGCGCGACTTTTGGCAACACGGTGATGATGGGTATTCCACTGGCTGTGGGCCACTACGGAGAGGCCGCCGTCGGGCCGCTCGCAGTTGTCGTTGCCGTGCATGCCCCCGTGATGTGGATCATCGCGACCTTGCAGAACGAGGCATTGCGCAGCAACAGCGCCGCGTCGCAGGAAATTGCCACGCGGAACAAAGTTGACGTGGTCCGCGGGCTTGTCGGTGATCTCGCGCGTAACCCGATCCTGATCGGGATCATCGCAGGCAGCATCTGGCGAACCACGGGTCTCGAAATCCCGGAGACGCCGGACAAGATCATCAGCTATCTCGCAGCCGCCGGTATTCCGGGCGCGCTCTTCGCGCTCGGCCTGTCGCTCGCCAAGTATCGCATAACCGGTCAGGGCGCGACGCTGGTGACGATGACCGTGCTCAAACTTCTGGTTATGCCGCTCGCGGCTTGGGCCATCGGCGCGCTCGTACTTGATCTGCCTCCGCTTTGGCTTGGCGTCGCCGTGATCCTTGCCGCGGTCCCAACCGGCGCCAATGCGTTCCTGTTTGCCAGCCGCTACGACAGCGCCGTCGCCTCCGTGTCCGGCACGGTGGCGCTCAGCACATTGCTGTCCATGATCACGATTACGGCGCTGCTCTCCGTTCTGCCCCGATGACAGCCGCGCCAAAACGGGGTAGCGCCGGTGCCTAAATATACGGACACGTGATGCGTTCGATTGAAGGAAACCGACCATGACGGACGACCTCACGCCGGGTACGATCGCCCGCGACGACAACGGCGAACCGATTGAGCGCGACGACGACAATGCGCCGTCCGGCCAGCCTGTCAGTGCCGCCGCGCGCCGCCGGGTCAAACAGCCACCGATGCTATTCGAGCGCACGCAGGAGCTGCTTGCGAAGATCGAGAAGGCCTGTGGCCGCAAGGTTTTGTCCTACTGGACGTCGTATCGCGGTCGCGTTTGCGATGCCGACGTGCTGGCGCTCTACAAGCTGCTGAAACGCGTTGGCCGTCTCGACCACGCGGCGCTGTTCATGAAGTCCGACGGAGGTGATCCGGAAGCGGCACTGCGCATCGTCCACCTGATCCGCAAGTATGTCGACGATCTCGACGCGCTCGTTCCGCTCGAGTGCGCGTCCGCGGCCACCATCATCGCGCTCGGTGCGGATCGCATTTGCATGGGCCCGCTCGCGCACCTCTCCGCCATCGACTCTTCGCTGCGTCACGACCTCTCGCCGATCGACGAAATCGACAACTCGCGCGTCAGCGTCAGCCAGGACGAACTGTCACGCATCGTCCGCCTCTGGAATACGGATGCGCGTGAGCATCACGGCAATCCATACACCGACATCTTCAAGCATATTCATCCGCTCGTCGTCGGCGCGATTGATCGCTCGTCGTCGCTGTCGATGAAGATTTGTCGCGAGGTGCTCGGCTATCACATTGCCGATGACGCGCGCTGCCAGACCATCAGCCAGAACCTGAATTCTGAATATCCCTCCCATTCCTACCCTATCACCTCGCGGGAAGCCGAGCGGCTCGGGCTCCCCGTTGAAGCGCTTGGTGAGCCCGTGAACGAGATGCTGCTGGAGCTGAACGAGCTCTATTCAGAGATGGCGCAGAAAGCGCTGACCGACTTCGATGCGCAGAATTATCACGACAATGAAATCCTCAACATCATCGAGGCCTCAGACGTCCAGGTCTTTTACCAGAACGACAAGGACTGGAATTACATCAAGGAAGAGCGCCGCTGGCAGCCGCTGAATGACGAAAGCTCCTGGCGCATCATCGAGATGGTTAATGGAGAAAAACGCCAGTCCAACTTCCACATTCGTTAGTGCGGTTTGCTGAGCACACGCGCCGCTATCTTTGCCGGGTCGCGCTATAGATCCGCGGATTAAATCCGAGGATGACAAAGAAGGCGATGGCCAACCGATGATCGCGCCGACCATACAATATCTTTAGCGCCCCGTTTTGTCGTCCCAGGCCTTGGGCCTGGGACCCATGCCTGCATTGGCGTGAAGCGCTGGTCGGTGAACTGGCTGCTACCGCAACTATTCCGGCAGATAGGCCGCAATATCGTCCCGGATGGCGGCGAATTCGTAATCGATGGCGTCGAGCTGCCTGAGGATGTCGCTGCGGGCGGTGACCGGTGCGCGTGTCTGCTCGGCGGTGATGTCACACAGGCTGTCGAGATAGTGCGACATCGCCTGCGG
>JBCAXC010000274.1:0-4021 GCA_038534255.1 Pseudomonadota bacterium | reverse complement strand
CGTAACCTTTATCATCTTTGTATTTCTCGATCACGTCTCGTGCTTCGCAACGGATAAAGTGGACAATGTCGAAAGTTGAAAAATCGGTATAGTTGTCAACGAGCGGGAGCGCGGCACATCCAGAAATGACAACAGTCGTGGACAGGACTACGATACTTAATTTCTGACGCATACTGGGACTCCAACGCAGTACTCAGATGCCCGGTAAGCATCCTCTCCACCGGTGACTGTGCGTATACTGCAGGCCCAACGCCGTTATGCACGTATCGTGGTAACACTTTTTCTTGAATAACGGCGGCGACGTGTCTTTTTGATCACACGATTGAGACCGTGTGGCCCCAGCCTCACACCTCCGACCGCTTCGTCAAGCTGGCCCCCGCGGCGGCGATGGTGACGCAGAGGATGGCGGTGAGGGCGAGGGGGCCGGGCCAGTCGGCGAGGGCAATCGCACCAATGATCGTCGCGACGACTGGTTCGAGCGTGATGAGCACGCCGTAGACCACCGCGGACATGCGCTGGAGTGCGGTGAACTCGAAGAAAAACGGGATGGCGGTTGAGAGCACGGCGATTGCCAGGATGCTCAGGGCCAGACCAAGGAAGGCGCCAGCGTCACCCAATTGGTGCACGACACTGACCGCCGTCGGAGCACCGAGTGGGGCAAGAATGAGCGCCGCAACTGCGATACCGATCACGAGGCTGTCGGGCCCGGGGATGCGTTTGCCGATCTTCTGGCTGAGAACGACAAAGCCGGCCCAGGCCGTGCCCGAGATGATGGCGAACATGATGCCGAGTGGATCCAGCCCGGCGCCGATCTCGGGTGTGAGAAGCGCGAGGCCGGCCAACGCGAGCGCGATCCATGCGAAGTCCTGCGCGCGGCGTGACGTTGCCACGCCGACCGCCAGCGGGCCCATGAACTCGATGGCGACCGCGATCCCTAAAGGTATGCGGGAAATCGCTTCATAGAAGCAGGCGTTGAGGACGGCGAGCGTTGCGCCGTAGACCAGCAGCAGTCGCCAATTCCGGCGCAGATGCGTGCGGACACTCGGGCGGATCACGATCGCGAGCAGCAGGGCCGCGAGTGCGAGGCGGGCGAACACGACGGTGATCGGTGGAAGCGTGTCGAACAACGTGACCGAGAACGCGGCACCGAGCTGGATGGAAATGATCGAGATCAGCACGAGGGCATGCGGCGGTATCGCTGCGAGGCGCGTGACAGTGCCTGCCGGGTGACGTGCGCGCTCTCCGCAAGTCATTTTTCGCGGGCGGCCATGAAACGCGCGGCGGCGGCCAGCATGTCTGCGCGATCGCCAAACACGGAAAGTGCGGCGATTGCGGCGGCTTCGGTCTCGGCCAACCGTTTGCGTGCACCAGCGACGCCGAGTTGGGAGATAAATGTTCCCTTGCCAGCCGCTGCGTCCTTGCCCGTCGCCTTGCCGACTGTCGCGGCGTCACCTGTGACATCGAGCAGATCATCCGAAATCTGAAAGGCGAGGCCGAGGTTTGTCGCGTAGCTCACGAGGGCGGCCCGCTCATCAGGAGAGGCGTGGCCAAGCACGGCGCCCAACTCGACTGCGGCGCGGATGAGCGCGCCAGTTTTCAAAGACTGGATTGTCGCGACATCCGCCGCATCGGCAGGAGCGCTTTCCGCTTCAAGGTCGAGCATCTGGCCGCCGCACATGCCGTGCAGACCTGATGCTCCGGCGAGGATGCGCACGAGTTCGCACCGGATTGCCGGTTCTGACGGCGCCTCAGTGCCGGTGAGCACCTCGAAAGCCATCGTCTGAAGCGCATCACCGGCAAGAATGGCCGTCGCCTCGTCAAAGGCCTTGTGCACCGTTGGCTGACCGCGCCGCAGATCGTCGTCATCCATGGCGGGCAGATCGTCATGCACCAGGGAGTAGCAGTGGATAAATTCAATCGCCGTCGCAGTTTCGAGCGCATCGCTGTCTGCGACATCGAAGAGCGCTGCCGCCTCAAGGACCAAAAATGGCCGAAACCGCTTGCCACCGTTGAGGACGGCATACCGCATCGCGTCACGTAGACGCGGCGCGGCGACCGCCGCGGACGTCGCGAGCTGGGCATCGAGCCGGGACTCCACGTTTTCGGCGGTTCGTGCCAAGTGTGTGCGAAATGTTGTCATAGCGCGCGGATTAGCAGAATTGGCCACCACATGTGAGTGGCTTTGGAGTGGTGGCGATGGCGACGACGCAGCACCCGGCTCATGAAAATGGTGGCGCACACGCGGTGCCGACCCGCGAACGTGCGGCGGCGCCAAAGCGGCGGGGGTTCCTGCAGCGCAAGGGCGTGCGGCTCAGCTTCGCGCTACTTGCAACCGTGTTTGCGTTTCATGTGCTGCTGACCGGCCTCTATCGTTTCGTCAATCCGGCGGCATCGAACTGGATGCGTCTGGATGCGATCTCCGGTGTTGCAGTGGCGCAGACGTGGGTGCCGATTGAGGCGATGTCACCTGCGGTTATCAAGGCGGTGATCGCCAGCGAGGATGCACGGTTTTGCGCGCACTGGGGTGTGGACTGGCGGGAGGTCTACTATGCTGTCGCGAACGCAGACAGTCGCGGGCCGCGCGGTGCCAGCACGATTACGATGCAGACAGCGAAGAACCTCTATCTCTGGCCCGGTCGCAGTTATGTGCGCAAAGCCATCGAGCTGCCGTTGACATGGATGATCGAGACGCTCTGGCCGAAGCGGCGCATCCTGGAGGTCTATCTCAACGTTGCGGAATGGGGCCCGGGTATCTACGGGATCGAGTCGGCCGCGCAGCATCACTTCGGGCGCAGCGCCCGGCGGCTGGACGGGCGGCAGGCGGCTATTCTGGTCGCGACGCTGCCCAACCCGATCCGCCGCGTGGCGAGCAAACCCGGACGGACGACGTTGCGGCAAGCGCGCCGGGTGCGGCAGCGGATGCGCGCCGTTGATGCCGGATGTGTGTTGGCAGGCTAGTACGGCGCGCTGGATCGGTGGCGGCAGGTGGGGCGAAAATCACACCAAACCGCCCCATTGAGGTGTAGCCACGCACGCGGATTGCGACTATAGCAGCCGCAGATGAGCCCGTGACCAGCGCGGGCTTCTTCATTTTTTGCACCCGCAGGCGCGCCGCGTGAGGATCTCACCGCGAGGTCCCTCGACCGTCAGGCGCCCCAGTTCGGGTACTCAGGAGACCAGAGATGGCTGTTCCACGTAATAAAGTGACGCGCTCGAAGCGCGGACACCGCCGTTCTGCCGACGCGCTGACGCAACCGACCTACGTCGAGGACAAGGACTCCGGTGAGCTGCGTCGCCCGCATCACATCGATCTGAAAAGCGGCAAGTATCGGGGTCGTCAGATTCTCGAGCCGTCAGACGACATCTAGGCAGGCCACCCCGGAGACCGGCGCTGGACCGCGTGTCCCGGCGCGGGCACCTCGGCATCGTCGGCTTTGCTTTTTGCACGCACGCGTCATAATCATCCCGTAGCGGTCCGCTAAGGCTCGCAGCAATTGCGCTCGGCCATAAGAGCCGGTGCGTCGTCAATGATCATGGAGTTTGGTTGATGTCTGTCAGAGCCCTGCCGATGCTGGTGTTGTCCCTGATCCTTTACAACATCGTCGCGTTTGTCTTTGGCGACTCAAGCGCACCGCATGCGATCTTCCGGGAAGAGCTGTTTGCGATCCCGATGCCGCTACACTCCGTTTACTGGTCGATCAGCTGGGGCGATATTCTGCTTGCGTTCTCGCTGGCCATGCTCGGTATCGAGGTGGTGAAGGCGACGTATACGCGCGGGTCCGGGCTTGCCGACCAGGCGCTCTCCATCGTTTTGCTGGTGATCTTTCTGGTCGAGTTCCTGCTTGTCGGCGAAGCACAGACATCGACCTTCTTCCTGATCTTCATGATGTCGATGATCGACGTCATCGCCGGCGCCATCATCGGCATTCGCACAGCGCGCCGCGACTTTGGCGGCGACTTCGGCGGCATTCCGGCTCCAGTGAATGGTGTCACTGCCGCGATCCCAAACGTAGGCCGCCTC
>JBCAXC010000273.1:0-4023 GCA_038534255.1 Pseudomonadota bacterium | reverse complement strand
CTCGACCTCGGCCACTATGAGCGCTTCACCGGGCGCCCGTGCACGCAGGCTGACAACATCACGACCGGTCGCCTCTACCAGCAGATTCTCGAGAAGGAGCGGCGCGGAGATTATCTCGGCGCGACGGTGCAGGTCATTCCGCACGTCACGAACGCAATCAAGGAGTTTGTCCTCGATGGCAACGACGAGGTGGATTTCGTGCTCTGCGAGATCGGTGGCACAGTCGGCGACATCGAGGGCCTGCCGTTCTTCGAGGCCATCCGCCAGTTGGGCAACGACCTGCCGCGCGGCGACGCCATCTTCATGCACCTGACGTTGATCCCGTGGATCCCGGCGGCAGGCGAGCTCAAGACCAAACCGACGCAGCACTCGGTGAAGGAGCTTCGCTCAATTGGCATCCAGCCCGACATCCTGCTCTGCCGTTGCGACCGCGAAGTGCCCGCCGACGAGCGCCGCAAGATTGCGCTGTTCTGCAACGTGCGACCGGGTGCCGTGATCCAGGCGCTTGACGTGAAGAGCATCTACGATGTGCCCGCGGCCTATCATGACGAGGGCCTCGACGATCAGGTGCTGGAAGCATTCGGCATCGCAGACGCTCCCGCGCCCAACCTCGAAAAATGGGAGAAAATCTCCCGTCGGGCGAACAATCCGGATGGCGAAGTCACCATCGCGGTTGCCGGCAAATACACCGGCCTTCTCGACGCCTACAAGTCGCTCAACGAAGCGCTGGTTCACGGAGGCATCGCGAACAGGGTGAAGGTCAACATTGCCTGGATCGAGAGCGAAATCTTTGAGGCCGAAGACCCGGCGCCCCACCTCGACCATGTGCATGGCATTCTCGTCCCCGGCGGCTTCGGCGAGCGCGGCGCGGAGGGCAAGATCAAGGCCGCAGAGTTTGCACGCACGCAAAACATTCCATACTTCGGAATCTGCTACGGCATGCAAATGGCCGTGCTCGAAAATCTCCGCGCGGCGGGGGGCGTCGCAGATGCAACTTCAACTGAGTTTTATGCCGACGCCGATGATCCGGCTGCCGCGGCCGATGCCGCAGGGACACCCGTTGTCGGCTTGATGACCGAGTGGATGAAAGGCAACGAACTCGAGCAACGCCAGAGCGCGGGCGATCTCGGCGGCACGATGCGTCTTGGCGCTTACGACGCAAAGCTCAAGAGCGGCAGCCGTGTCGCGGAGATTTATGGCGGCGAAACCATCTCCGAACGCCACCGCCACCGCTACGAAGTGAACATGAATTTCCGCGATCAGATCGAAGCGGCAGGCATGGTCATTTCCGGCACCTCACCCGACGGCCTGCTGCCCGAGATCGCCGAACTCCCCGACCACCCCTGGTTCATCGGCGTGCAGTATCACCCGGAACTGAAAAGCCGCCCCTTCGAGCCGCATCCGCTCTTTGCGAGCTTCATCGAGGCGGCAGTGCGGCAGAGCAGGTTGGTTTAGTAATCAATCAGGGGTACGCGTCCCTCATGAACTCCATCGCTTTCATCGTGCTTACAGTCGTTGTCATCGTCGCGATGTTGAGGATGGCTTTTCCAACGATCTTCAAGGCGTTCCGACCAGGCGCTAGGGCAGATACGAATTCCCATGTCTTGAACCACGACATGGGACGTTGGGACAGTGGCCACAACACAGTTTCGCGCATCCCTAAACCTCCACGAAAGGGTGAGCATCAACGCCGCTAGAGGGGATACATGGGCTGACCGACAGGGCGACACCCGTTCACGGCTGCGTTCACACGATCACGTTGATCTGTTAGATTTGAACGATGGCAGTCCCTGCACCAGCACGCATGACCTTCGACGAATGGCTTGAGTGGGCCATCCAGCAGGAAGCCCGCTTCGAGCTCGTTGATATGGGTGGATCCTAGGCACAAGGCCTAGGATGACAATGTTGGTTGTCGCGGGCGTTTTGGTTAGACCGCCAGACGATGCGGCTCCCTCTTTTGTCATCCTCGGATTTAATCCGAGGATCCATGGTGCGGCTGGGGATGGGCGCTCAAGACTTTGTCGCCAGTAACGCCAGACGCCGGCGCAGCCCACCGACGATACTTTCCACCATTTCTTCTGGAACCGCATCTCCCACATCGTCGAGCAGCGTCTCGATCGCCTTGTCAGCATCGCGCACCAAGCGCTCCAGCATCCCCGCAATCGCTTCCCGTGAGAGCCCGGCAGCAACACCGGTTTGCTCGATGTGACGCGGAAAGATATCGCGAATGCGGTAATGGTTCTTGTCACCCCATCGCATGGCCAGGCGAAAATCTTTCGGCTCTACATGCCGCGCGTCGACACTCGGTTGGACGCTGATCACATCGTACAACGGGGCAAGACGGAAACGTCCGCCCGGACGCAACGAGAGAGAAAAATTCTTCGCGTGCCCGTCGGTCGCGCCAATGAGCCAGAAGAGCACATTGGCAAGAAAGAAGATCTCGCGGTCCATCTGCGCATCGTCGCTGCCGAGCAGCAGCTCCATGATGGCGACGATGCCGGGTCCCCCTTCGTTCTGATACTTCTGCGTCGAGGGCACACCGAGCGCCTGGCAGCAATCTTCCTGCGGCAGGCGGAGCAGGCGCCCGTCACGCGCCCAGAGCCGGTCGAAGCGTTCGACGACCAGCGCCTTCGTCTCACCGAACGTGGCAATTTCGGTGCGCGCGACCGGCAGCCCGAATGCCGCGAGCAGGCGGAGGCAAAAGTGCTCGTTCGCGACACTGTGGGTCAGGTCCATGCCGTTCGGCAGGCGACCGATGGTTGGCTTGAGAATGTGCGTCGTTGGTGTCGTCCCGTTCGGGCGAAACCATTGCTCGTCACGCCGAAGCAGGGCGGTTTTTTCCTGCGCGCCCGCGACCGAGATGCGGAAATCATCCTGGCGACGGATGCCCAGTGGGGTCATGTCGAGTTCGCCGAGCAGGCGCGCAATCTCGGTGTCACTGACCGGCTCCGCATCAAATGGCACGACACCCGGTGCGTGATCCGTTGGCGATGCCTCATCCGCGCGCAGAAACTGCAGCGCGCCCACACAGTCGCGGCCGATCTCGGTCAGCAGACTGTACGGATCGACGCCCGCCGCCCCGACGCGCTCGGCAACACGGCGGCGGATCGCGTCGTTGTCCGGCAGCAGGTTGTCGAACACGGCATGGACGCTTGGCCCCGTGTAGCGCGCATCGCTGAGCGGGAGGGAGAGCGACACCGGCATCCGGTTCTCCCATGCCAGCCATTCCGGCGCATACTGGAAGACAACAGCGCCACCGGCCTCGCGCGCGAGCGTGGCCACGCGGCGGGTGTTCATGAAGACGGCAAGTGGCGGATAGGTGCGTTTGCGCGCCATCTCAGAAGAGGTCTTCAAAGTTGGTGGTGTCGCCTGCGGCCCGGCCTGTGATCTGCAACTCGAGGGCAAGCGCCGCGAGCAGGGCAAAGAGCGTATCGAGTTTGGCGTCGCCAACACCGCGCTCAAAATTGGACACGGTGCCCTGGCGCACCCCGCTCATCACGGAGAGCTGCTTTTGCGTGAGTTTTTTTGCGCGGCGGGCGGTGCGGATGGCATGGCCGAGGTCTCGGGAAGAGCGGGCCTGCTGTGAGGTGGGCGACATGACGGGTGCTGCGAGTTGGTGGAGGGACGGATCAGAGACGCGCGGCGTGTCGATACGCCAGAGCGATTAAATTCATCTTATACGCCACACCGTTTGAAATCAATTAATACGCCGCAACGCATAAAGCAGAATTATACGCCAAACCGTATGGCGCAAACCCAACCATACGCGCACACTCTCCGCAGAGCATCCCCACGGCCCGAAGCACAAAGCGGGCACCGCGCATCACAGCACGGCACCCGCCTTGTCATCATTCATCAGGCGTCTCGAAGACCTTCGCGCAATCAGGCCGCGCCTTCTTCCGCAGCATCACCCGCTCCACCGTCCGCGCCCGCATCGCCGTCTTCAGCCAACTCACCGGCGCCTTCCTCAAAGACTTCTTCCGCATCGAGGAGATCGTCATCATCCTCGTCATCGTCGAATGC
>JBCAXC010000272.1:0-4026 GCA_038534255.1 Pseudomonadota bacterium | reverse complement strand
CCGCCTCACCGCAGCCCGTCAGCGCATCGCTGGCATCAACGACGAGGCCGCCAAGAAGCGTACCCGCCTCGCCGAGATCGCGCGCTCCATCATCGATGCCGAACGCGCCAAGGGCAACGCACAGCAACAGTTCTCGATCTTTGAGCAGACCGGCGCGAACTTCACTGTCGGCAACCTCGATGCCGAAGGGGGCATCAAGGCGCTCGAAGCCGCGCGTAAGCAGTTCCGTCGCGAGCCGACCCTCCAGGGGCTTGAAACCGTTCAGCGCTACTGCACATCGCTCTTCGCGACACTGAAAGGCGTCAACGCCCTCGCCGGTGATGCGGCACAGATCGATTGTTCCTCGGGTGACGCAAGTGTGGTCGCCAACCGCATTTTCCGCCTGCGCACCGCGGAAGCGAGCTTCCGCACGACGTGCACAGCGGGCGAAAAACTCCCGCGCGGCGACGCCGACAAGCTGCTCGCATTTTCCTCCGTCTGTATCCAGAACTCAGGCTTGACGGGCGACGAGACGGCGACCTTCCGCACGGAACTCAACCGCATCGCTCTCAACCGCGATGACGAGGCCCACCGCTTCGTCGTGACGTGGAACGCGTTCAATGACGGGAACTCGCTGGCCTATCTCGCCCTCGCCATCGCGCTCGCTATCGACGGCCTCGTCTTCATGTCCGGCCTCTTCGGCGCGAACGTCATTCGCTCGCCGCTGTCTTTCCTGCGCGAGGAAGAAATCGAGCGCAAGATCGACAACGCACTCGGAGAGGATAAATACAACGCAATATCGATGGTCGTGAAACACATCGAGAATTTTGATGGACCCATCGTCGGCAGTTTCTTCCATCAGATTGATCGTGTGGCTGTCGACAAACACGACGAACTGAAACGCATCGTCGCCGCCGGACAGGATATGGGCGTCGTACGTTTTCTCGCCGACGTCGAAGAGCAGGATGCGCACCCGTCTGCCACGCAGGAAAAAGATTTGTCCTCTATCGGACGGTTTGCACTGCACGCCGAATTCAACCAGCAGCTCCAGCAGGCCTTCTCGCGCCACCAGTCAAAATTCGTCGGCGACAACAGCCACGATCCCAAGCGCACGGTGGAGCAGATCCGCGAAGAGGTTCGCCCGATGCTGATCCATGCGCTTCAGCCCGATCCAAAAAAATTCTCGCGTCACTTCCTGGAACTGATCGAGCCCGACAGTTCCCATGTCGGCTTTATGGGGACTGTGCAGAAACCCGAGGAGCCATCGTTCTTCGAACTGGCGCGCGATCGCCTGCGCTCGGACGACAACAAGAAGATCCAGACCGTCGACCATCTGCGCCGCGTCTTGAATGTTGGCACCGCGCAAAAGCTGGTGGATTCAAATGCGGGACGCGGCCAGTACCGCATCCGCCCGCTCTTTTTCTCCATTCTCAACGACATCCATGCCGAGTTCTCGAACAAGCCAGATGCACCAGCGCCGGAGGTTGCGCAGACCAACACAGGTCCTGCCGACGTTCATGCCGTCGCTCCCGTCGCGGCAGCAGCAAGCCCCGCGGTGACGCAACCCGTGCCAGCGCCCGCACCAAGCGCAATCCCGCAACCTGTGCCCTCATCTGTCGAAAGCGCTGCAGCCGTCCTTCCCGGACAGGAACCTCGAACGGATCGCTCAACCGTCCCTCTCCCCGTCCAGCAACGCAATGTGTCGATGCAGGATTATGTGATCGAGAAGTTTTTCTCCGTGTGGCAGGCAGAGGACGTCGCCCGCAAGCGTGCAACTGGCATCATGAGTGCCGCGCCGAATACTCTGGATGCGATCGCCGCACTGGACACTGGCTTGTCGGATCGCGTCGCCAACAGGGTTCGCGAAGATGCGAGCATGTACACAGCACAAGTCGTCGAGCAGCTTGACCCTGAAATCAGAAGCAGTCGACTGGCCATGGACGAGCTCGATCACCTATCGATCGCGGCGGCCGGACAAGCACTGTTGCGCGATCTGGGTCGCAAGGCCGACGAACTGTTGCGGGGCATCCACGAGGCTCAGCACATCCCGGTTGAGGACAGGCAGGTTCGACGTCCCACGTCTCTGGATCAGGAGTTCGACGAGGCCAAACCGGTACTCGAAGCGATGACAATTCACGATCGCTTCGATCGGGAGCTTGTCGAACAGATCGCCGTCGCGGCAAAGGTCGATCAGTGGCTTGCGCAGTTCGCAAACGAGACGGAACAGATGCGCTCAGACGCCGCTGAATAAATCTCCACATCAGCGCAAACAAAAAACCTCCGGCAGCACCGGAGGTTTTTTGTGCCCCAACGTTCGAGCGACTTACTTGTCGTAGCGTCGCCCGTTCGCATCCTGAGGCGCGCCATGCAGATGCGGATCGGGCGGAGAGACGTAATGGTCGGCATCCGCGCGGGGTGGGCGAGCGGCATGCGCACGCGGCGCGCCATACGCATCGCCGGACCCCGGATGCGCACCGTTTGGTATATTCGGCGCACCGGGCGGATGGCCTGCCATTCCCCCACCACCGGGCGTCATGCCGGGCGCGGTAGCGTGCTGCAGTCCGGGTGGATGCGCGGCATACCCGGGCGCTAGACCCCGTGGATCACGATCCGGCGTTGAGGGCGGAAGCGGATATCCCGGATCGACCGCACCACCGCCCTGCGGCATTGCTGCGCCCGCGCCGTGCGCCGGTTCTTCACTGACGAGCGGCTCGAGGCCGATGGGCGCTGCGAGATCAACCGGCTCAGCCGCCCCAAGGTCCATTGGTGCATCCAGCCCACTATGCGCACTCGGCGTGTCATCGATCAGCGGGATCGTCAGTTCCATCGGCGCTTCCTGAGCCGGTCCGGCCAGAGCAGGGTCTGTTGGTGGGGCCGCGGGCGTCGCAACCACCGGAGGTGCCGTCCGCACGGGGCCGCCGATCACCGCCGTCTGGCGCTCCATTTCGGTCTGCTGGATCCGCTCCAGCATTTCGTTGACGACGTTCAGGATGCTCTGCCCGGCATCGCCCGGATACTTTGCGATGAATGTCCGCATGCCCGGTTCGAAATCGGCTGCACGTTGCAAATAGGCGCGTCGTGGCACGACGCTGCTGAAACACCGGTTCTCCGGGTCGGACATCAGGTGTTGATGCCAATCGTTCTCGGCCTGGATGCGCCCGTCTTTGAGGTTCACGACAGTGCCGATCAGTTCGGCAAATCCGTGCGCATCGCTCTCGCTGCGAAAGCGTTTCAGAATCTCGAGTCCGCGCACCGAGAGGTAGTCCGGCTTCACCGGCGGCATGAAATAGTCGCTCTCGCGCAGCCATGTCTCGGTCAGCACCGAAAGCCCCGGCGGGCAGTCGATCAGCACCACGTCAAAGTAGCGCTTAGCGTCTTCGAGAAAATCGCGCACTAGGGTTCGCAACTCGGCATGCTTGTGCTCGCCGGAGATCATGCGCTCGAACAGCGAAAGCTGCATGTGGCTTGGCATCAGATAGACCGACCGTGCTTCCTCCACATCGGAGACGCCTGTTGCGACGTGCGTCTTCCAGTCGGCCGTGTCGTCGTTCAGCATCGCGCGGGAGAGATAGTCAACGAGCGTAAGCTTCTGCTGCTCCATCTCCTCCCAACGGCTCATCGCCATAAGCATGATGCTCATGGACGTTTGGCTGTCAGAGTCGATAACGAGAACGTTGCGCCCGTGATGCGCGGAAAGCGTTTCAGCCATCGCCATGACCAGCGTCGATTTCCCGACACCGCCCTTGGTGTTCATGACTGCAATTGATCGTCCCATGCCCGCGTCATCCCCTGCTTCGGCGTGGCGTGTCACGCGATCGTCGCGCACTCGCGAGGCAACCCTCGGGCCGTTATACCGCCGGAGTAGCGCCGCAAAAGCGTCGTTTTCGGTTGCGCCCGTGTTTAGCTGGAATCCAATAGGCGCGCCATCAATGGTTTTTCTGTGAAGTCGCGAAAGCCACGCCGCCTGTGTGGAACTTTGTCCCACGGATGTTGTTCCGCACACGTTATCCACACATCCGCCATAAAGCGTGGCTTTCGCGACTTCAC
>JBCAXC010000271.1:0-4040 GCA_038534255.1 Pseudomonadota bacterium | reverse complement strand
GAGGACGGGGATGGTATTGCGCCGCTCGACGACGCTCGTCACATGGCTCAGGGTTCGAAGCAGCTCGCCGCGTTCAATCACCATCTGCATCGTGCCAAATCTCCTCGGTTCCACATCCGTGCGCGGACGGTCGCGGGGCGGAAGTCTGCCCTTGTCGTTATCTGTCGCGAAGGGGCCACCGCGTGTGAGCGGCGCATGCGACAAACCGGGACAAGGGAAACATTCGCGACCACGAATCTGGCCGGATAATGGGTCTTTACAACCTGTGGCGCAAGCCGTGCGACGGGGTTTGTAACGGGACAACGCGCATCGTTGAACGGCCGCTCGGGTTGGGGGCAATCGCGGTTGCTTGATCGCGCATTCTCGACACCAGAGGCGGTGCTCCCCCTTCCCAAGACCGCGGCGGCGCCCCCCTTCCCAAGACCGCGGCGGCGCCCCCCTTCCCAAGACCGCGGCGCCCCCCCCCTTCCCAAGACCGCGGCGGCGCCCCCCTTCCTAAGACCGAGGCGGCGCCCCCGTTCCTAAAACCGAGGCGGCGCCTCGGTGGGAGAGCGCCGCCTCAGGGTGAGCCATCGCTGGCCCGGCTGTCCAACGTCATGTCTTGTGCACGACGTCGAAGGGTGGTTGCGCTACGAATTCAGCAGACGCTTGAGGTCATCAAGCTCGTCCTGGAGCTGCGTGTTTTCCGACAGCTCTTTTTCGATCTTGCGTATCGCATGCAATACGGTGGTGTGGTCTCTTCCGCCGAACCTGCGGCCGATTTCCGGCAGCGATCGTGAGGTCAGCTTCTTCGACAGATACATGCCGACCTGACGTGGCCAGACGATCGACCGGTGCCGCCTCTGGGAGAGGATGTCCGTCCGGCTGATCCCGAAGTGCTTCGAGACGAGTTTTAGGATGTCATCGATCTTGATGCGCTTCGGCTCGTTGGTGCGCATCAGGTCGCGGATGATGTGTTCCGCGCTGTCGATCGTGATCGGAATGCCGGTCAGATGGCAGGCCGCATAGAGACGCGTGACCGCGCCTTCGAGTTCGCGACCGCTCTCGGTCAGCTTGCCGGCGAGGAACTGCAACACGTCATCCGTGAGCTGGAAGCTCGGGTCGGTCGCGCGCTTTTCCTCGGCTCGCTTGGCAAGCACCTTGTGGCGCAGCTCAAAATCGAGGGAGGAAATCTCGGTGACGAGACCGCCAGCCAGTCGTGAGCGCATGCGCGGGTCGAGACTCTCAAGCTGGCTCGGAGCGCGGGCCGATGCCACGACGACCTGCTTGCCGCTGTCGAGAAGGCTATTCAGAGTGTGGTCGAACTCCTGCTCGGTTTTTTCTCCGTGGAGGAACTCCATGTCGTCGATGAGCAGGATGTCAATGCCGCGCAGGGTTTCCTTGAACGCCAGTGCGTCACGGCTCTTGAGTGCTTCCACGAAGCGATAGCGGAAGCGCTCGGCGGTCAGGTAGAGCACCTGCGCGCTTGGATGGCGGCGGCGCACATCCCATGCGATCGCGTGAAGCAGGTGGGTCTTGCCGAGGCCAACCGACGAGTGGACGTAGAGCGGATTGAAACGCAGCGGCTTGTCCATCAGCGTTTCCGCGACCTGGCAGGCTGCGGCATGGGCCAGCCGGTTCGACGCACCCACGACGAATGTTTCGAAGGTGTATTTTGGATCGAGCGGCGAGCCCTCAAAGCCGCCAAACTCAGTACGGGCGCCGGCCGGTGTTCCCGGAATTTCTGGCATTGTGCCGGGAACCGGGTGTTGCGGCGCTTCGGCGAAGAGGGCGGGCTGCTGGTTCTGCTGTGCGAGTTCACGCACGGCAGCGCTCTTGCGATCATGACCCGGGCGGCGGACGAAAAGCTCCATGCCTTCCATGCCGTCGAAGTCCGACTGGCACAGCATTTCGAGATCGTCGCGGTAGTGGTTGTCGATCCACGTCTTGAGAAACTTGGTCGGCACCGAGAGGTTCAGTTTGCCGTGCTCAAAGCTCACGGCCTCAAGGCGCGCAAACCAGCTGTTGTAGACGTCTTCGCCCACCTTTGCCTTCATCCGTTTGAGAACGCGGGTGAACTTGTCGTTGAGTTTCGTGACAGAAAGGGCCGTCACGTCCTTTTCGATAATGTCGTTGCTCATGTTTCAGTCCCCACTGAAATGTGCCTCATCACGTCATGGCGCACACGTGGATCGGCCCTTGGCGCGGGGGCGCCAAAAAGCAGCGAAGGACTTTGGTCGTGTCAGTCGTTGAAGACGAGAGTGGTCAGCCCTGCATCCAGGGAAGCCCGGATGCTCTCCAGCCTGCAATGTGGCCGCGCTGGCGTTGCTCGTTAAGAGGTCCGTCAAAGCCATCCGCCACGTTGTGGCAGTTGGTGAACCCCTCTGCGGCCATCGCATTGGCCGCTGCCAGACTTCGCACACCCGAGCGACAAAGGAAGAAAAGAGGTGTCTCTTTTCCCAGTCCCGCGTCGCTAAGTGCACGGCTCAGCCGATCTGCAAACTGCGTGTCGACAGCGTTGTCCGGATAGGACGACCACTGCGCTAGAACCGCAGACTTGCCAAGCGCACCAAGATCCGGATGGCCCGCAAAGGTCCATTCGGCCGGGGTGCGCACGTCAATCAGTTGAGCAACCGCATCACTCTGGAGTCGGCGATATGCCTCTCCGGGTTCGATATCCGGAATTTCCCCCATGGAGATCGAACCACTCGTTCTTCAAACTACAGCCCAAAACCTTCACTTCGCACTGACCGTCGCGCTTACCCAGGCGACTGTCGGCACGACCAAACACATCACGCTGCAACTCGCGTCGGCGGTACAAAGTCCGACGTGCAGACCGATCGGTACTCCATCGACGCGAACTGCGCGTCAGAAGACCCAACTTTTCCGATCAGGTATCCGTGTGCATCTGCCGGGGGGCAGCCCCGTGTGCTCGAGCTTGCTAGCACCGGGGTGGTGGAAGGTGCAAACCGGTGGGCGATCTGATTTGTCCGAGTGCGTCAATGTTCGAGGCGTGCGTTGCGGAGGCTTTCCAGAGCTTCTTCGTGTGCAAAAATCCCTGTGAATCAACGGTTCATCCACATGGAACCGGGAGAATAATCCGCGGTCGCGTGATGGGGTGATTTTTTGCGTTGCGGGGCGGAATCCGTTTGACGTGAGGTGTGGTCGTATCGGTTTGCCAGGTCACTGTGCACGTCAGAGGATCAGAATCCTGAATGATTCCATTGCTGTGAACTCCGCCGGAGGAAAACCTGCTGAGTCTCGCGATGTCACGGAACTGCAACATTGGAACTTTGTGCCAGATCGGTACGGCGGGGCCCGTTTTGCGCTGCATTTCCCCTCTCCGCGTTTTGCATTGTGGCACGCCTGGGGATGACTTCGCGGGTCTGTGGATTGTGCAACGGGCGACTCGGCGCGCGAACTCGAGCTCGCGCTTCTCTCGCTCCCAACCGGAGTGCTGTGAACGAGCTGAGGGTTCGTGACGCTATCCGGGTCATCGTCGCAGTCTGTCGCGCCGTGGCGTTCCTTGAACGCAAAAAGGGGCGGAGCGTTTCCGCTCCACCCCTACATTGCGTCAGTCACTCAGCGTCATGCGCGCCTGATTGTCAGATCGCCTTGACGCGGGCGGACAGGCGGGAAATTTTCCGTGCCGCCGTGTTCTTGTGCATTAGTCCTTTCGAGGCGCTGCGCATCACTTCCGGCTGTGCTGCCTTGAGCGCTGCGGCCGCAGCGTCCTTGTCGCCGGCCTCGATTGCGGTTTCGACGCGCTTTACGAAGGTCCGCATCCGGCTGCGGCGGTTCTTGTTGGCGGCGGTGCGGGTCGCAATCTTGCGCACGGCTTTCTTGGCGGACCGGGTGTTGGCCATCGTCTCACTCCAGCGGGTCAAACGTCACGATACCGGTGCGTGCTCAGGCGGCCCGCAATCCCAATCGCCGGTGTTTGACGGAAAATGGTGTTGATCCGGCGCGGCGGCACGCGTTTCGCATCCCACAAGCCAGAATTGCGAGGGATGTACTGCGTCGCAGCCCGCCGGTCAACCGCCGAGCCTGTGCCCAGCGCG
>JBCAXC010000270.1:0-4047 GCA_038534255.1 Pseudomonadota bacterium | reverse complement strand
CCCGCGTCACCGTCACGGACACCCGCGGCGTCGTCCACCACGCCGTCACCTATCGCAGTGATCGTCGATGGGCCGGCCGCGCACGTGTCGACTACATGCTGACAGCCGTCATCCCCGGTGCTATCGCCCAGCAACTGCCCGCACCGTACGTCGCATCGCTGAGCGGCTTCCTGCCCCGCGTTGCGATCGGAGAAAAACGACGTCGCTATCGCGGGCGCCGCGCATAGATCGCCCAGCGCGCGCGACACCGACGTCACGTCAAAGGAACCTCCCATGCGCGATTTTGCTCTACCCGGTCGCTCACCTGTGCTCGGTACGAAGGCCATGTGCGCAACGTCGCATCCGCAGGCGAGCCGTGTGGCGCTCGATATCTTGCGGAGTGGCGGCAATGCGGTTGACGCGGCGATTGCGGCGTCCGCGGTGCTCACCGTCGTCGAGCCGGCCATGACCGGGATCGGCGGCGACTGCTTTGCGCTCATCCACCGACCGGGCAAGGACGTGCGTGCGGTGAATGGCGCTGGTTGCGCGCCCGCCGGCCTGTCGATCGAGAGGCTGCGAGAGGCCGGGGTCAACGAGCTGACGCAACACAGCGCGCATGCCGTGACCGTGCCGGGCGCGATCGCCGCGTGGTGTCATATGCGTGAGACCTTCGGTGCGCTCGAGATGGCGCAACTGCTCGCCCCGGCGATCGATCTGGCACGTGGCGGTTTCCCGATTGCTGCCCGTGTCGGGACCGACTGGGCAGGCGCCGCCACGCATCTCGCGCAACATGCCGGCGCACGAAAACATTTCCTCCCGCATGGCGAGGCGCCCGCAATTGGCAGCGTGATGCGCTTTCCGGCGCTGGCTGACACGCTTGAGACTATCGCGCGTGAAGGCCGTGACGGATTTTATTCCGGTCCGAACGCGGAAGAGATGGTCGCGACGCTGCAGGCAATGGGCGGCACCCATACCGTTGATGATTTCGCCAATCAGCACGCCAGCGATGTCACGCCGGTCTTCTCCCGCACACGCGGCCTCGACCTCTACCAGCTGCCGCCCAGCAACTCCGGTATTGTCGCCAATCTGATGCTGCACATTCTCGAACGTCTCGGCGCTGACAAGCACCCGCCGCTGAGCGCAAAACGCTACCATCTCGCGCTGGAGGCCGCGCGTCTTGCCTACGCGATGCGTGATATGTTCATCGCCGACCCGGAACACGCCGATGTCCCTGTCGCCCACATCCTCTCCGATGGGTTCGCCGATGAGCTTGCAGGCCGCATCGATCCGGATCGGCGCACCGACGATCTCGGCCCCATACCCGGCCCGCCGGGTTCGGACACGATTTATCTCTGCGTCGTGGATGAAAACGGCATGGCGGTGTCTTTCATCAACTCCGTGTTCTCCGCATTCGGCAGCGGCATTGTCACGGAAAACTCCGGCATCCTGCTGCACAATCGCGGGCAGGGGTTTGTGCTCGATCCCGATCATCCCAACGCGCTCGCGCCCGGCAAGCGCCCGCTCCACACACTCGTCCCCGCGATGGCGCTGCGCGATGGCCGCGCAGAACTTGTCTTCGGCGTCATGGGCGCGCTGTTCCAGCCAACCGGCCAGATGTACGTGCTCGCGAACATCTATGACTACGGCATGGACGTGCAGGAGGCCCTGGACTTCCCGCGGATCTTCTTTGAGGGCGATCATCTTGAGGCCGAGCCTGGCGTGCCGCCCGCAATCGTCGAAGAGTTAAACTCCATGGGGCACGACGTCCGCCCACGCGGCGAGGCGTGGGGTGGCGGGCAGGCGATCCACATTTCGGGAAACACCGGCGTGTTGGCCGGCGGATCGGATCCCCGCAAGGATGGCTGCGCGCTCGGCTATTGATCTCCGGACGACGCTTCGCTCTCAGGATCAGTCGGCGCATCGCGCGTCGGGCCGAACACGTCCTCGAACGCGGCGCGCAACGCCACATCCACATCCGCCATCGTCACCGGCAGGCCGAGATCGATCAGGCTGGTCACCCCGTGCGCTGCAGGATCAACGCCGCACGGCACGATCCCGGAAAAATGCGCAAGGTCCGGATCCACATTGAGACTGATGCCATGCAGCGTCACCCAGCGTCGCACGCGCACACCGATCGCTGCAATTTTGTCCTCGCGCCCGAGATCGGGTCGCCGGACCCACACGCCCACACGATCCGCCCGTCGCTCGCCTCGAACATTGAACGCATCGAGCGCGGCGATCAGCCAGTCCTCGAGCTTGTGCACATAAGCGCGCACATCGCGCCCGCGCGCGTTCAGATCCAGCATCGCATAACCCACGCGCTGGCCCGGCCCATGATAGGTGAACTGCCCGCCACGCCCGGTCTGAAAAACCGGGAACTGATCGGGTGCCAAAAGGTCCGCCGCCTTCGCGCTCGTCCCGCCGGTGTAGAGCGGCGGATGCTCCAACAACCACACACACTCCGCGTCCGTCCCCGCAGCGATCGCCGTCGCACGCGCATCCATGAACGCCGTTGCCGCCTCATAGCCGACCGCACGATCGCTCACCTGCCATGCCACAGGACGGGCGACCCGATCGGCGGGCTGGGGCGTGGAAAAAGAGCTGGTGTCAGGCGCGGCCATGACCGTCATGTCGCGCGCCAATCATCGCTTGCCAAGCCCCCGACGCATTGTTACACGCCCACCACTACCGACGGGGCGCCCGCGCCCCGCGCTGCGGCCGTGGCGGAACTGGTAGACGCGCAGCGTTGAGGGCGCTGTGGGCGAGAGCCCGTGGAGGTTCGATTCCTCTCGGCCGCACCAAACTTTTCGCAAGATCTTCAGCCGTTGCAGCGTCATCGAGCCCCTTCGGGATCACGAACCTCCACCAGCAAGAAACCGCGCCTGAGGCGCGGGAGGTTCGATTACTCTCGGCCGCACCAAACTTTCCGCAAGATCTTCAGCCTTCGCAGCGTCGTCGAGTCCCTTCGGGATCACGAACCTCCACCAGCAAAGAACCGCGCCTGAGGCGCGGAAGGTTCGATTCCTCTCGGCCGCACCAAAACCTCTCCGGACGGGTTACGTAAATCACTCCCCGCGAAACACGGTCGGCAGGGCGTCGAGCATGGGTTTGAGGAGGAAGGAGATGGCTTTGCGGTCGCCGGTCTCGATGTAGACTTCGGCGGGCATGCCGGGCTTCAGGCTCTGGCCGTCGAGCTTGTCGAATTCCCCGTCTGCAAAGCCGATCCGGACGATGTATTCAGGCGGCCGCTGTCCATTGGCCTGCTGTGTCGCGGCGGCGGGGATGCGCGTCACGGTGCCGTCGAGTTCCGGTGTGCGTGCAGCGTCGAGCGACGAGAACCGGATGATCACCTTCTGCTCACGGTAGATCCGGTGGATGTCGTTGGGATCGACACGGGCTTCGAGTTCGAGCGCGTCTTTTTCCGGAATGATCGCCATGATCGGATCGCGCGGCGAGATGACGCCGCCGATCGTGTGCACGCTCAGATTGTGAACGAAGCCATCGCGCGGTGCGTGGATGTCGACGCGCGAGAGCCGGTTCTGGGCGGCCGTGCGCCGCTCGAGCAGTTCCGCGACACTCGCTTCGACGACGCGCAGTTCGGTGAGGATCTGGTTGGTGCGCTCGCGCTTGGACTGAGCGGCCTGCACACGCAGCTCGGCAATGCGTCCGCGCGCCCGTGCCATGTCGGAGGTAAATTGTCCGCTTTCGCCCTCGGTCTCCGCAAACTGGCGCTCGAGTGCCAGCATCCGCCGTTTCGGCACGAGGCCTTGATTGTAAAGATCGCGCAGGCCCTCAAGCTCGTCTTTCAGGAAGCCGAGCTGCGTTTGGCGTGACTTTTTCTGCGCCTGCAGCCCGCGGATTTCCTCATCGAATTGCGCGATGCGCTGTTCGATCTGCTCGGCCTCGCCCCGCACGGTGTTCTGCCGCGAGCGAAAGAGCTGGAGCTGGTCGCGGCGTACCGTTGCGATCTGCGCGGGCGCCACGGAAAGGGTCATGGTGAGCGAAAAATCGATATCGTCAGCGCCGTCACGTTCGGCGCGTAAACGCGCCAGGCGGGCGAGCTGATCG
>JBCAXC010000269.1:0-4049 GCA_038534255.1 Pseudomonadota bacterium | reverse complement strand
GTAGTCCACGACAAAGCCTGCCTCGCTCAGCCGCTCACGCAATCCGGATACGACCTTCGCGCCCGCATGGCCGTCTGCCAGCAGATTGGCGGAGCTGCGCATCAATCGGTGCAATGTCGGCGCAGTCTCGCGCTCGGCTTGCGAAAAATAGGCGTTGCGCGATGACATCGCGAGCCCGTCGTCCTCGCGCACGATCGCCCCGCCGATCACGTTGACGCCGAGATCGAGGTCACGCGCCATCTGGCGGATCACGAGAAGCTGCTGGTAGTCCTTTTCACCAAAGACAGCGACATCAGGCCGGCACTGCGTGAAGAGTTTGCACACCACCGTCGCGACGCCGCCGAAGAAATGCGGACGCGAGGTGCCGCACAGGCCCGTCGCCAGGCCCTCCACGGAAATGCGCGTCGCAAATCCCTCCGGGTACATCTCGTCCGGCGCCGGGATGTAAACGAGATCCACGCCGCGTGCGCCGAGCTTGGTGAGATCTGCCACTTCGTTGCGCGGGTAAGTGTCGAGATCTTCCCCGGCGGCAAACTGCGTCGGATTCACAAAGATCGAGACGACAACGCGGTCGGCATGTTCGCGGGCCACATCGATCAGCGAGAGATGCCCGGCATGCAGCGCACCCATCGTCGGCACGAGCGCAACTGTCTCACCCCTATCGTGGATCGTGCCGACGGCGGCACGCAGCGCGTCGACAGTGCGCACGATCAATGGCGTTGGCTCGGACATCACGATTCATAAAACTG
The DNA here is from genome assembly GCA_038534255.1 of Pseudomonadota bacterium. Lineage (GTDB taxonomy): Bacteria > Pseudomonadota > Alphaproteobacteria > Rhizobiales > CALHAX01 > CALHAX01. The sequence continues at coordinate 3,300 of JBCAXC010000269.1, read as the reverse complement.
GGTGCAGTGCGGCGCAGAGCACATCGCTCGTGCGCACAATCCGCGTGGACTACTGCGAATTCTGATACGCTGTCGAGACTGTCGTCCGTCACCACCGGCAAACCGAATTCCACCCGCGAGCCCCGATATGAACGAGATGTCGCCTGTCCCACCGCAAGCACAGTCAGCGCTGTCAGATCGTGACGCAATCTCCGCAGCCTACTTCAAGGATGAGGACGCACTCGTTGCTGACCTCTGTGAGCGCGCACGCATGGCGGATGACGAGCAACGGCGACTTGCTCTCGTGGCCCGAGATCTCGTGCACGCAGCGCGGGAGGGGCGCACGCAGTACGGCCACATCGACGCGTTCCTCCACCAGTATGGCCTGACGACAGAAGAGGGCATCATCCTGATGTGCCTCGCCGAGGCGCTCCTCCGCATCCCGGATGCGCGCACGGCCGACGCGCTGATCGACGACAAGATTTCGTCCGGCAACTGGCAGCGCCATCTCGGCAAGTCGGACAATGCGTTCGTCAATGCCTCGTCCTGGGGCCTGATGCTGACCGGGCAGGTCATGCGCTTCGATACGCCTGAGCTGGAGCGTGGCGGGGCAGGAAACGGTCTGATCGGCCTCGTCAAACGGATCACCAAACGCACGGGTGAGCCGATCATTCGCCAGGCCATGCGGCACGCGATGAAGATCATGGGCGACCAGTTCGTGCTCGGGCGCACGATCGCGGAAGCGCAGGATCGGGCGGCGCCGGACGAGGCGCGCGGCTACCGCTTCTCCTACGACATGCTCGGCGAGGCTGCCCGCACAATGGACGACGCCGAGCGCTACTATCAGCGCTACATGGACGCGATCCGCGGCGTTGGCGATCGCGCCGGGCGGATGGGTGAGGCGACACGCGACGCGCTGATGGATCGCCCTGGTCTCTCGGTCAAGCTTTCCGCCATCCATCCGCGTTTCGAGCCACTGCAGGCGGAACGCATCCGCGAAGAGCTGGTGCCAAACCTGATCGCACTCGTGCGCGAGGCACGTGATCGCGACCTCGCGATCAACATCGACGCAGAAGAACAGGACCGGCTCGATCTGACGCTCCAGGTGTTTGGCGATGTGATGATATCCGACGCGGTTTCGGGCTGGGATGGCTTCGGCATTGTCGTGCAGGCCTACGGTCGCCGCGCTTTGCCAGCGCTACGCTGGCTGCGCACCTTGTCGAAGGAGCGCGAGCAGCGCATCCCCGTCCGCCTCGTCAAGGGCGCCTACTGGGATACCGAGGTGAAACTGGCGCAGGAACTGGGCCTTGAGAGCTATCCGGTGTTCACCCGAAAGACGAACACGGATGTGTCGTATCTCGCCTGCGCGCGGATGATGCTGGCCGAGCCGGATGTTTTTTATCCCCAGTTCGCGACCCACAACGCTCACACAATCGCAGCGATCCACACACTGGCGGGGAACACACCGTTCGAGTTCCAGCGTCTGCACGGCATGGGCGAGGCGGTCTATGAGGAGGTCATTGGTGGCGGCAAGTTGAACCGTCCGGTGCGCGTCTACGCCCCGGTTGGCAGCCATGATGATCTGCTCGCCTATCTCGTTCGCCGCCTGCTCGAAAACGGCGCCAACTCCTCTTTCGTGAACAGGCTCGCCGATGACGCGCTGCCTGTTGAGGAGATTATTGCAGACCCGGTGACGCGCGCACGCGCCAACACGCCAAAACATCACCCGAACATTCCGGCGCCGCGTGACCTCTTTCAACCGGCGCGCAGGAATGCAGAAGGTTTTGCGATCTGGGATGAGACCCGCCGCGCAGCCCTCGTGCGAGACGTTCACGCCGAGATGGACACAAAGCTGGCCGCCGGACCGATCGTGAGCGGCGTGTCGCGCACCGAGGGTGACAACCTCAAGGAACTTGCACTGCCGCACGACTGTCGCAAGGCGCTCGGCACGGTCGCCGGAGCAACACCCGACGAGATCGATGCCGCTGTTACCGCCGCTGCCGCCGCATGGAGCGCGTGGGATGGGCAGGGCGGTGCCGCGCGCGCCGTCTGTCTCGAGCAAGCAGCTGATCTCTATGAAGAGAACGCCGCGATGCTGCTCGGCCTCATCATGCGCGAAGGAGGAAAAACTCTCGCCAACGCCCAGGCCGATCTGCGGGAAGCGGTAGATTTCCTCCGCTATTATGCGGTGCAGGCCCGCGAACACTTTGCCCGTCCGCGCGTGATGCCGGGGCCGACAGGAGAGACCAACACCCTGTCACTCCATGGGCGCGGCGTCTTCGCCTGCATCTCGCCCTGGAATTTTCCCGTCGCCATCTTCACCGGGCAAATCGCCGGGGCACTTGCTGCCGGAAACGCGGTCGTCGCCAAGCCCGCAGAGCAGACCCCGCTCACTGCATTTGCCGCAGCGCACCTCCTGCTGAAAGCCGGCGTCCCGGAGGATGTGTTCCATCTGCTGCCCGGCGACGGCGGGAACGTGGGCGCGGCCCTGACGCAAGACCCGCGCGTGGCAGGCGTTGCCTTCACCGGATCGAACGAAACGGCCCGACGAATTCAACAAACGCTCGCCGCACGCGAAGGCGCCTTGCCGCGCCTGATCGCTGAGACTGGCGGCATGAACGCGATGATCGTCGATTCATCTGCGCTCGCCGAGCAGGTCATCCGCGATGCGGTGATTTCAGGCTTCGACAGTGCCGGGCAGCGGTGCTCCGCGCTCCGCGTCCTCTTCCTTCAAGACGACATCGCCGATCCTATGATCTCGATGCTCAAGGGCGCGATGCTGGAGCTGAAACTCGGCGACCCGATGCAACCGTCGACCGACATTGGCCCGGTGATCGACACGGCAGCCGAGGACATGCTCGTCGCCCACAAGATGCGGATGAAAAAGGAGGGTCGCGAACTGCTCGACCTCCCCGTTCCAGCCGATTGCCGCAAGGGCACCTTCGTGACACCGGCGCTTTACGAGATCGATCGCATCGGTCAGCTTGAGCGCGAGGTGTTCGGCCCGATCGTGCATGTCGTGCGCTATGCGGCGGAGGATCTTGAACGCATCTGCGACGAGATCAACGCCACCGGCTTCGGACTGACGCTCGGCATACACACCCGCATTCAGACGACCGTTGATCGCATCGTGGCGCGCATGCGCGTCGGCAACATCTACGTCAATCGCAACCAGATCGGCGCAGTCGTCGGTGTCCAGCCTTTCGGCGGCGAGGGTCTTTCGGGAACGGGTCCCAAGGCGGGGGGGCCACATTATCTTCATGCCTTCGCGACGGAACGCGTGTTGCCACCCGTGGCCGTGATGTCGGTCGTCACCACGCG
>JBCAXC010000268.1:0-4053 GCA_038534255.1 Pseudomonadota bacterium | reverse complement strand
GCGCGCGGTAATGACGATGTGGCCGAAGCCGTCTGCATCGATGTCGCTCGGATCCGGGATGCCGTCGAACAGAGTGAAAGTCGCGTCCCACTCATTGGCGATGACGCGATCTGTGCGCTTTTCCGGATCAAGCGCATGGGTGAAGGCGACGAGACTGTATGTCTGCGTCGGGCCGCGCGCGGTAATGACGATGTGGCCGAAGCCGTCTGCATCGAGGTCGCACGCGTGGGTTGCTATGGACCAGTCGTTGGCATGCATTTCACGCACAAGCGTCCGCATGAAACTCAGGCGTGTCGGGAAACTCGCCCCCATGCGGGCGAGGCGCATGACGTCGGACGCCGGTCTCAACGCCGTTGCGTCGGGCGCGCTCTGAAGGTGTTCGCTCATGGCCACCACAATGCAGGCATTCGCAGCGTTGCGACAAGTGCCGGATGCGACCGGGGGCGTCGTTTGGTCAATGGCGTGTCAGCCGGCAATTGATTGCGGGCCGAAAGAGTCCCGGAAAAACCTGAGCCAGTTACCGCCCATGATTTGCTCGACCTCTGCGGAGGCAAAACCGACGGCGGCGAGGCCGTCGCGAAGGTTGGTGAAGTCGCGATTGTCCTTGAACCAGTCGGGTTGCGGGGGAAAACCGGCGTCAGACGCAGAGCCCTCGCCATAGTCGATCTGCTTGCTCCAGCGGCCGACGCGCATCCATTCGACGACGCTGTCGGGCTGGTCCTGACAGAGGTCGGAGCCGATGCCGATATGGTCGATCCCCATTTGTTCGGCGGTGCGCGCCACCATCTCGCAGAAGGCCTTGAGCGTGCAGTCGGATTTGTCGGCGAGATGATGCGGATAAAGCGAGAACCCGAGCATGCCGCCGCTCTCCGCCAGGGCCTTCAGCACCGTGTCCGACTTGTTGCGTAGTCCGGGATGCCAGGATGCCGGGTTCGCGTGCGTGATCGCGATCGGTCGCTCGGAAATCTCGATGGCCTCTAGGGTCGAGCCTTCGGCGGAATGGCTCATATCGACGACAAGGCCGACGCGGTTCATCTCCTTGATGACCTGGCGGCCCATGCGCGTGATGCCGCTGTCGGTCTCCTCATAGCACCCGGTCGCGAGGAGCGACTGGTTGTTGTAGGTGAGCTGCATGAAGCGCAGCCCGAGTTGATGGCAGATCTCGACGAGGCCGATGTCGTCTTCGATGGGAGAACAATTTTGAGCGCCGAAGATGATCGCGATTTGGCCGTCGGTGTGCGCCTGCTCGACATCCTCGGCGGTTTGGGCGCGGACGATCAAATCCGGATGATTTTCAAAGTGGCGGTTCCAGTCAGCGAGGCGCGCGACGGTTTCGCGGAAGTCCTCATGATACGCGATCGTGACATGCACCGCCGTGACGCCGCCTTCCCGCATCTGCCGAAAAATTTTTGGTGACCAGTTTGCGTACTGCAGGGCGTCAATCGTCAACGGGCGTGCGTTGGCAGCGTCGGATGTCGTCGGCATTGCGGATCACCGTGCGCGCCGGGTGCAGGAGAGCGGTCGACGCATGTTTGTTTGAGATGCGCGCACGGTATCCCCGTTTCGTGATGCGGGGGCAAGTGGGGGGCCGAGGCGCACTAGACCATAGCGAGAACGGCGGCAGTGGAGGTGATCATCAGTCCGAGTGAAGCGGCGAGTACCCACAGGGTGCGATAATCGTCGGCGCGCTCGGCGGTGGTGACTTGCTGGGCGGCGTGTGTGGCGCGGTAGGTCATTTCAAATCTCCTTGGTTGGTTCTGGGATGGAGATTTAATGGATGGTGCGCAGTGGAGTTGTGATTGCAATCACGTTCCTTGATTTTTCTTCGTCGCGTTGATGACGCGGCTCGCCGAACAAGAAAAACGGGGCGCCTTGGGGGTAGGCGCCCCGTTTTCAGGGAGGAGAACGTTTGATGTCAGTCACGTCGGTGGCGGCGAGAGGGCTGATGGCGTTCGGGGGGAACGGGCTGTTGAAGGCGCCTCTGTGTTTCGTCGCTCGTCTTGAACGGATAGTGCCGTGGGTGCGCCGCGGGGAATGTGACGTGTGTCACACATCGGCGGATTGCATTGCGTTGACGCCGTTCAGTCGATGGGTCGGGCTTCGTCTTCCAGACTTTCGAGATCCTCGATGCAGTAGTAACGCGAAATCTTGGAAAGGATGCCTTCACGTCGCCAGGCGTTGATCTGTCGGCTGACATTCTCGCGCGCGCCGCCGGCCATGCGGGCGAGTACGTCTTGCGTGAAGACCTGACGGATCAGGATGCGGTCACTGCCCTCGATCGGTTCACCGAAGCCTTTTGCGAGGCGGAGGAGAACGCCCGCCAGACGCCCGGCGAGCGACAGTGTCTGCTGCGATGTGAAGCTGGCGTTGGTGTCGCGCAACCGGCCGGCGAGCAACGCCAGCATGTGGCGATAGATCTGCGGGTGCTGGTCGGCGAAGCGCTGGAATTCGCCGCGGGGCAGGAAGCCAAGGCGGCAGGGTTTGAGCGCAACGATCGATGCGGAACGTGGCTGATCATCGATCAGTCCCATCTCGCCAATCAGGTCGCCCTCGCCGAGGACGGCGAGCAGACTTTCCTCTCCGCGCTGTGTGATGACGGAAACGGCGACGGTGCCTTCGAACAGTGCGTAGCAGCCGTCCGGTTCGTCATCCTGCATGAAAAGCGGTGATCCTGCCCTCAGGCTGACTGGACGGAGCAGTCCACCCAGACGATCGAGCTCGGCGTCGCCTATTCCTGCGAAGAGTGGTGAGGCCCCGAGGATCTCTGCGTCGGACTGTTTGGGAGGCATTGGCGTTTGTCGCTATCGTGAGAGAAGCTCGCAGCCTAGCCGTTCAGGCCTCGCCGTCATAGGCGGCCTTCGTGCGTGCTTCCAACCAGCCGCTTTACAAGACGCTCCATCGTCAGGCCCTGAACGACGATCGAGAAGATGACCACAGCGTAGGTCGCGGCGAGGATGGGCGCCTTGTACTCGTTGTTCGGCAACGAGAGAGCCAGTGCGACCGAAATGCCTCCGCGCAACCCGCCCCAGGTGAGGATGCGGATGGCGCCATCGGTGAAGGTGGTGCGTACGCTCAACAGCTTGATCGGCAACGAGACCGCAATGAACCGCCCGGCCAGCGTCAGCGGGATCGCAAGGAGTGCCAGCGCGCTTGATTGCATTGTGATGCCAATGACCAGCACCTCGAGACCGATGAGCAGAAACAGGACAGAGTTGAGGATTTCATCCGTCAGCTCCCAGAAGTTGAAGATGTGTTCGCGGCTTGAGTCGCTCATCGCATAGGTGGCGCCCTGATTGCCGATCAACAGTCCGGCAATCACGACGGCGATCGGCCCGGAGAGATGGAGCTGGAGCGCGACCGCATAGACGACGGTGACAAGCGCGAGCGTGATCAACACTTCGAGGACATGCTCATCAACCGCGCGCAGCATGAAGAACGCTGTGACGCCAAAGACGAGTCCGAGCACTGCACCGCCGATCGCCTCCCAGAGGAACAGCGAGAGAATCTGCGCCGCGCCAATCGGTTCAGCCACTTCGCCTCCATGCGTGCCAGCGCCGGTGGCCAGTGCGAGCAGAATGGCGAAGACGACGACGCCGACCCCATCGTTGAAAAGGCTCTCGCCGGAGATCTTGGCTTCGAGCAAGGGCGGGACCTTTACGCGCTTCAGGATTGCGAGGACAGCGACAGGATCTGTTGGCGAGATGAGCGCCCCGAACACGAGCGCCCAGATGAACGGCAACGGGATGCCGAAGAGCGATGCAAGCAGCCAGACACCGGTGCCGACGATGAACGTGGAGACCACCACGCCGAGCGTCGCCATCAGTGCGATGGCCCACTTGCGCGCGGCGATCTTCGAGAGGTCGACGTGGACGGCGCCGGCAAACAGCAGCGCGGAGAGAAACCCCTCCATCAACGCCGCGTGGAAATCGATCCGCGTCAGGGCCTGTCGCGCTGTTTCGCCGAGACCAAAGTCGGGGCGGATCGCGTCGATGGCGACAACGCCGAGCGACGCGGCCAACGCAATCAACATCAGACCGATGGTGTGCGGGAGGC
>JBCAXC010000267.1:0-4076 GCA_038534255.1 Pseudomonadota bacterium | reverse complement strand
ATCGAAAACCAGAACCGGTCTTCCGCCAGCTTGAGGCAGATCGGGTCATTGATTATGTGGCCTGCGTGATTGCAGATCGGGGTGTATTTGCCCTGCCCGACCACCTGACCGGAGAGATTGCGCGGCGTGAAATACTGCGCCAGCTTCGCCGCATCGGGCCCCGCCAGTTCGACCTGCCGCTCGGCCGCCACATCCCACATGCTCACGCCGTTGATCAGCCGGTCATACTCACGCAGCGGATCACCGTACGATGTCGGCATGTACATGTGATTGTAGACCGTGAAGGTCGCCGCCCCGGCTTTAACCGTCGAATTGAAGAACGGTGATTTCCGGATACGCGGGCTGATCCCGATGTTCAGAGCCATACAATTTCCCCCCCTTGGCGACCGATCTGCGTCGGCCTCCCAACCGCGCGCCAAACGCGATTAAGGCAGAGGGATTGCGATGTCGATAGAATTGCGCCGCGATCGCAAAAATCGTCGCAGGCGGGACCTGACAACGCCTGCTCAGGCCGCGCCTTCGCGCGCCATTTCGCTTTCGAAGAGACCGGCAAAATCCGCTGTCTCGCGCCAACCAACATGCTCGGCCGAGTGATCGAGCCAAGCGGCCGCATCGCTCGCGCCGGCGGCAAACAAGGCATCGACGACGCGGACATCGGGGATGATTTTGCTGTCGGGCGAGAGGGCCTCGGTGTGCGGACCGCCGTCAATGAGATGGAAACGTTGCCGCGCAAGTTTTTCCATCTGGCTCGCTGCCCGCCACTTCAATCCACGCGACTGGCGCACGGCATCGATCAACCAGAGATCCCGCAGCAGCGGCTGGTTGAATGTGATGCGGGCGATCGCTCCCGCGATGTCCTGCGGCGCGCGCGGCACCCCGGACTGCCGCAACGGACTGACGAGCACGAGTAGCGTATCCTGCGTCTCACTGATCCGGGCGAACGAGAGCAAGTCGGGGTTGGCTGAAAATCCTCCGTCCCAGTAATGCCGCCCCTCGATCTCGACAGCACGTGAAACTGCGGGCAAGCACGCCGACGCCAACACGACATCCAGCGTCACTTCGTGCGTCTCGAACACCCGCGCCATGCCCGTCTCGATGTCGGTGGCGGCGATGGCCAGTTTCAGCCCGCTGCTCTGCACCGCTGAAAAATCGACCTCGGCCTCGAGCAACATCCGCAGCGGATTGATATCGAGCGGGTTGAATTCATACGGAGACCATGCACCCGCCAGGCGGCTCATTTGCCCGCCCGAAAGCATCTCCATGCCCTTGAGTCCGGCGGCGATCGGGTTGAGCGGCGTGCGGTCACGACGTCCGGCCTCGACGATCGCGGACCAGACCGAGCGAAGCGCCTCGCGCGCATGCTCAGGCCCGCCACGTGCCAGCCCGCTCGCCAGCGCCACCGCATTCACCGCGCCCGCGCTTGTTCCGCTGATCGTGTCGATCTCGAGCGCGTCGACTTCAAGCAGCGCGTCCAGCACGCCCCACGTGTAAGCGCCGTGCGCGCCACCACCCTGAAGCGCGAGATTGAGCTTCAAATGATCTGCCTTGAGGTGCGCCATGACGACCGCCGCATTTGCTGCAATGCAACAAGACTTTGCCGCAACGCAGCGAATGTCAACGAGAGATGCGTGCGTCTCACCCAAAGTGAGTATAACGAACGTGCGCTAACAGGGGCGCTCATTCCCAGACAACACTATGATTTTTCGAGCATTTTCTTCATCTCGCCCACTTCGGCGCTGAGCGCCGTGAGCTGCCGTGCAATCGTCTGCAACTCATCTTCCGTCTGGTGTGCAACACCGGTCGCCACCTCCACCGCGCTCGGCTGTTCCGCCTGCATGGCGTCGACAATGATACCAATGAACAGGTTCAGCACGGCAAATGACGTCAGCAGAATGTAGACGATGAAGAAGATCCAGGCTGTCGGATATTTGGCGATCACGTTGCGGGCAATTTCCGGCCAGTTCTCCAGCGTCATGATCTGGAAGAGCGAAAACGACGACGCACCGAGCGTCCCGAAGTACTCCGGGAACGAGTCACCAAAGAAATTCGTCGCCATCACCGAGGCGACGTAGAGGATCAGCAGCAGCAGCATCGTGACAGATCCCATGCCCGGGATCGCCTTCAACAAGCCGCTCACCACCCGGCGCATCGATGGCACAGCCGAGATCAGTCGCAGCGCCCGCAGGATCCGCAACGAACGCAACACCGACAGATTGTCAGTCGCCGGTAGCATCGCGACACCAACAACGGCGAAATCAAAAATACTCCACGGGTCGCGCCAGAACGCGCCACCAAACGCGTACATCCGGGCAACGATCTCAATGACGAAAATCGCGAGGATGATCTTGTCGATGGTGAGCAGCACCGGACCCCACGTCGCCATCACGCTGTCGCTGGTCTCCAACCCGAGCGTGATCGCATTGATGACGATCAACGTGGTGATGAACCGCTCGACGGATCGTTGAGTAATAAACCCCCGGATTCGTTCACGTAGTGTCATCGTTTTGTCGCCTCATCGTCGCGCGTCGCAGACTTGTACTATCGCATGTTCCGTTGATTCCGGAACTCTGTGTACGACCGTGATCTCGAAACCGGGATTGCGGCCAGACGCGGGCGTTAGATGGGAGCTTGTTCCTCGGTGAGCGCAGGCGGCGGACTGAGCCGTTCAGCTTCCGTCGTGGCGAACGGTCCGCCCGGTGCCTCCGCGGCAAATGCGCGTTGATAGACCTGCCAGCCACCGTCCGCGCGTTCAAAATCGTAGAGATTGTACTGCGCAAGCGGTCCATGCGCTGAAACGGCCATCGAGGCCGACGCGATGCCGACCACCGGATACGGCGCTTGCGGCCCGACGCCCCAGTTGAGTTCGTTGCGGTGATTGTGCCCGTGAAGCGCGAGGTGGATCTGGTAGCGCGAAAGCAGCGCCGCGAGTTCCTCAGCGTCCGTCAGATCACGTGTCGGCGCGGAGATGGCCGGGAGCGGCGGATGATGGATCATCAGCACCGTGCAAAGCTCTCGTAGTGCCAATGCTCTCAGCGCATCTTCGAGCGCATCGCGTTGTGCGTCACCGAGCGTCCCCTGCGCCAGAAATGGCCGTGTCGGGATGCCGGACGCGACACCGATCAGCGCCAGATCCCCAACGATCCTGACATACGGAAAACCGGTGTAGGGCTCCTCGACGAGGCTCTGCACGTAGGCCGCACCCGCAGCGTTCGAGCGCATGTAGGTCGCCCATGTGCCGAGACCCTTGTCTAGTGCGACCGGCGTATAGGCATCGTGATTGCCAGGCACGACCGACACATCGTCCGGACGCCCGAGTTTCGCCAGCCATGGCGCGGACGCCGCAAATTCCTGCGGCAACGACAGATTGACGATGTCACCCGTGAGCGCGACGTGGTCGTACGTCTGCGTGTGTAAATGCGCGACAAGCGCGTCCAGCGTGTCGCGCCGATGATAGGCCTTGCGTCCAAGCATGTGCCAATTCAGGAATCCGAGGATGCGTTTGCTGAGCAATTGCGTCGGCCACGGCATTGGCAAAGGCGCAAGGTGCACGTCGGAAATATGGGCGAGTGTCGGCATGTGCAATCAGACTTCGCAACGGCATTCCGGGGCAATCGCCAGAGCAACCAGAAGGGCCATCACATGCTTTCACGCGGCGTGCAATTCCTGCTGCAACGGTATTGGCGCCTCAGCCGCGGACTGACGCTCGGAGCACAGGGCGTCGTGATCGACGAGGCCGGCCATGTCCTGCTCGTCCGCCACGGCTATCGACCGGGCTGGCATTTCCCGGGTGGCGGCGTGGAGCGCGGCGAAAGCCTGATGACCGCGTTGCGCCGCGAACTCGAGGAAGAGACCGGCGTGCAACCGGCTGGAGCGCCGACGCTGCATGGCATGTTCACGAACTTCGAAAAATTCCCCGGCGACCACATTGCCGTCTTCCTCGTCCACGCATGGGAACGACCGCATGTCCCTGAGCCGAATGCTGAAATACGCGAAACCGGGTTTTTCTCCCCCGACGCACTTCCGGGTGCCGCTGGAGGTGTCATCCGGAAGTGCGTCGGGGGAGAAAAACCCGGTTT
>JBCAXC010000266.1:0-4078 GCA_038534255.1 Pseudomonadota bacterium | reverse complement strand
GCAGCACAGCCCGCGAGAAAGATGCGGCTTCGGTCGCGGGAAGGGCCGGCTGACGTATCGCTCATATCGTTTGTGTCCTTTGGTCGCCACGAGCCCCGACAAGAGGCCGGTGCAGCTTGGTCGGCAGGTGTCGCACTCTATCACCGCGACTTGCGATGATCATGCCGGAGCGAACCCGTCATTTTCGCTTTGTGTACCTAATGATGTCGTCTGCCTGAACCCACTGGGCGGAGCCGCGCTTGAATTTCTGCTTAGCGCGTTCGGCCTGGCGCCGCGCGTCGCCGCGATTTCCTTCATAAAAATACGCTTTCGCGGAGGCAAGCTGCGCTTCGGGACGCTTGCCTTCCGCGGCATACGCCCGCGCGAGCAACCGGAATGGCAGCGACCGCTTCTCGGTCACCGTGGCCTGTCGCAACAAACGCAACGCCGGGCGCACATACTTGCGAGCATTCGTGCCGAGCATCGCCTGGGCCAGGCGGATCTGGATCAACGGCGCGTCTTTGCGCAGCCGCAACGCGCGCTGCAGCGGTGCGATAGCCTGCGCTGAGCGACCAGCACGGAAAAGTATCTCGCCCTCGAGTTCATGGAAATACGGGTTGCGCGGACGCGCCTTGATGAGCTGGCGGACCCGCGGGATCGCCGAGTTCAGGTCACCGAGCTCTGACGAAGCAATGGCGCGCGCGTAGACCGCCGGCATTGAACGATCGCTTTTGGGATAGCGGTTGAACACTGTCTTCGGGTTGTCGAGATACCCACTCAGCTTCGCACGCATCAGATCATGCCGAAGCTGTAACTCAGCCGAGTCTTTCTTGTTGAAATACGGACTGGCCTGCGCCCGGCGGCGCAACTGCGAGATCCGCGTCTGCGGCACCGGATGAGACCGCGTGTACACATCCTGCACCCGTGCCGTGAAGATTTCCGACCGCCCGAGGATTTCGAACGTCTCAAGCATGCCCCGCGACGACTGCTTGGTATCGTTCAGATAGTTCACCGCTGCCTGATCGGCGGCGGCTTCCTGCACCCGTCGATAGGAGAGGATCGACCGTTGGACGACCGTGCTCGAGCCGCCCAGGAGGCCCTTGCCGATCCCGCCGACAACCTCGCCCGTCTGATTGTTGCCGGACGCACCGCCAGCGATCAACGCACCGACACCGAGGATCTGCGCCAGCAGCAACCGCGTGGAATCTCGTTTGATCTTGGCGCGGAGCCCCGCGAGGTGACTACCCGCGATGTGCCCGGCCTCATGCGCGATCACCCCGATCACCGCATTCGGCGTCTCCGCCTGCGTCAGCGTGCCAGTGTTCATGAAGATGTTGCGACCATCGAGCACGAACGCGTTGAACGACGGATTGTTCAACACCCGCATCTTCACCCGGCTGCCGCCAAGACCCGCCGCGCGCAAAATCGGGCGCGAGTAGTCGTTCAGCAGGTCTTCGATCTCCGTATCGCGGATGAAACGAAAACCCTGCGCCTCGGCCAGCGTCGGGCTGAGCGCCATCACTCCGCCAAGTGCAACCGCCGCAGACCGGGCCCGCCAGCGCGAGACCGGGCGTTTCGCGCGATCAGTCGAAGCAGCCATGGGGTGAAACCTCTGAATTGGGATCAGCGGACCAGAACTCATTCTCTTGCAACGCGTGCCGATTGCGATCTGCGCACGCTCTGCGGCATCACGAAAGCAGCGCCCGTTCGCACCCGCGTCTCGCCGCGATCGCCATCATCGGGTAGCCCTTGCAAACCGGGATGGCAACGCAGCCACAACGTAAGATCGCACGACACCGTGGATCATCGCGGCGTGTTTGTGGCGGGAATGGGGACGAGAGGATGACAGCAGCATGAAGTCGGGATCACAACGCGGAGACATTGACGCATTCATCGTCATGGATGTCATGCGTGCCGCCCACGAGCGCGAGGCGAGCGGCGCCGACGTCTTCCACCTCGAAGTCGGTCAGCCCGGCACACCAGCACCGGCTGCAGCGCGCGCGGCAGCACGGGTTGCGCTCGAAAGCGATCTGATCGGCTACACCGACGCGCTTGGCCGCCCTTCGTTGCGCGCAAGGATCGCCCGGCACTACGCCGACTGGTACGGCCTCGACATCCCGGCAGAGCGGATCGCGGTGACAACAGGCTCCTCGGCTGGATTCGTGCTCGCATTCCTTGCAAGTTTTGACACGGGCGCGCGCCTCGCGCTGCCAGCTCCGGGCTATCCCTGTTATCGTCACATCGCAAAGGCGCTCGGGCTCGAACCTGTGATCTTGGAGACGGACGTCCAAACCCGCTGGATGCCGATACCCGAGATGCTTGCAAAGGCTGGTAATGGGGCTGGCGAGGAGACTGGCGATCTGGACGGGTTGTTGCTTGCATCGCCGGCCAACCCGACCGGCACTATGCTTGACGATGATCGCCTCGCAGCGCTCGCCCGCCACTGCGCCACCCACAATATCCGCTTCATCTCCGACGAGATCTATCACGGTCTTACCTATGACCGTGCCGCGGCGACTGCGCTGGCGCACAACGACGACGCCATCATCATCAATTCGTTCTCTAAGTATTTCTCGATGACCGGTTGGCGGATCGGCTGGATGGTACTGCCGGAAAATCTGCTACGCCCGGTCGAGCGCCTGATGCAGAACTTTTTCATCAGCGCGCCAACCCTCTCACAGATCGCCGCCGAAGCTGCGTTCGACGGGCAAGAGGAGCTTGAGGCGCACAAGTCGGTCTATGCCCGCAACCGTGCACAAATGCTCGCCATGCTCCCGGCCATGGGCCTCGAGACCATCATTCCGCCAGACGGCGCGTTCTACGTCTATGCCGACGTCTCACACCTGACAGACGACGCCAACGCATTTGCTCAACGTCTGCTCACCGAGGCTGGCGTCGCGACCGCACCGGGCAACGACTTCGACGCAACCCGTGGCGCCCGCTTCCTCCGTCTCAGCTATGCCCGCAGCGAACCCCACGTGCGCGCCGGGCTGGAACGGATGGGTGATTGGTTGAGCGGGCAAAAGTGATCCGCCCGCTGCCGATCACGCACATCCGTTGGAACCGCACGCGCACTCGTTTAAGAACGCCACCAAATCGACAGTGGCAGGGCGGGTAGCCTGGCTGCCAAGCGGCGGACGCGCCGCGCGAACGGAGGATCCGGCGATGTCTGGCGCGAACGCGACGCACAATTTTTACGCCATGCTCGACGCGGCGATGGCGCGCGCAGGCGAGACCATCGCCTTCGAGGAGGAAAATGGCGCCGCAACGAGCTATGCGGCATTGCGAGATGACGTCGCCCGCATGGCCGGGGCGCTGACAGACCTTGGCGTGACCGTCGGCGACCGCGTGACAGCGCAGGTCGAAAAATCCCGCACCAATGTTTTGCTGTATCTCGCCACGCTTCAGATCGGCGCCGTCTACAATCCGTTGAACACCGCCTACACGCCTGCCGAACTGGACTACTTCATCGGTGACGCAAAACCCGCTCTGCTTACCGTCGATCCCGCATCACGCGACGCACTTGCGCCAATCGCGACCGGGCACGGTGTGACGGCCATCGAGACGCTCGACGCAACCGGCACCGGGTCACTCGCCGACCGCGCATCCACCGCAGAACCAAACGCGGATATCGCGGCATGCGGCGCGGATGATCTCGCCTGCCTGCTCTACACGTCGGGCACGACAGGTCGCTCGAAAGGCGCAATGATCACGCACGGCAACCTGAGCTCGAATGCCGAGGCGCTGCACAGTCACTGGCGTTTCGCGCCAGGTGACGTCGTTCTGCACGCGCTCCCGATCTATCACGTGCATGGCCTCTTCGTTTGTCTCCACACCGCCCTGCTCAACGGTTCGATGATGCTGTGGTTGCCGCGGTTTGATCTCGACGCCGTCATCGAGAGGCTGCCGCGTGCAACGGTGATGATGGGCGTGCCGACATTCTACACACGCTTACTCTCCGATTCCCGTTTCGATCGGGAGCTTGTCGCCGGAATGCGCCTCTTCGTCGCCGGGTCGGCACCTCTCCTTGCTGAGACCCACACCGAATTCGAGGCCCGCACCGGCCACCGCATCCTCGAACGCTACGGCATGACAGAAG
>JBCAXC010000265.1:0-4082 GCA_038534255.1 Pseudomonadota bacterium | reverse complement strand
GCCTGCCCCGCCTTGACTTGCCGACCGGCGTGATGCTTTTCGGCGCAAGGTGACAAGCGCAAAGGCGGAGCAGGCGACGTTGGTTAGGCGAGATGACAGTCCGCCGAGCCGCGGGGTTCAACGGCTTGCCGGGCTTTCAATGCTGACGCTCGGATCGAGGATCCTCTCGAAGACGCGGGAGAGACCGTTGAGATCGCGGGTTGGGGGTATGCGGGTTGCGGGCGTAGGTTGGGGTGCGCCGTCCGTCATACGGGCGACCTTGAAGCCGAACACATAGCGCCCTTCGACGCCCATGCGGAGATCCCGCACCACGACACGGTCGTCTTCGACCGCGACCCCATTAAACCCTTTCGTGAAGGCACGCAGCCGCTCGACCGGCCAATGCCGGTCGATTGCGTCGAGGAGATCGGCGCGGGTTGTATAGGTTTCGAACGTCGGTGTGCTGCGACCGTCGAGAAAACTGTTGTAGCCGATGGCATAAGAGCGGCCGTCTGGCGTCATGATGATGGAGCGCCAGAGCACTGCGTTGAAGGGAGACGGGATGGTCAGGGCCTGCCCAGCCCCGCCGAACGGGTGATTGTCTGCCGCCGCGGTGATGGCGGCTGCACGGTTCTGCGCAATGAGTGTCCCGCCGAGATACGCGCATCCGATGGCAAGGCCGATGGCGGCCGCACGCGTTCGGTTCGGCGAATGACGGAACCAGGTCAGCGCGAGCACGAGCCCGATGAGCAACGGCAAGGTGAAGGCGGGGTCGATGATGAAAACTGACCCGATGCCGAAGGGATAGTCGCTCAATGGCCAGAGCAGTTGCGTGCCGTAGATGGTGAACGCGTCGAGCAGCGGGTGGGTGAACAGCGCAAGGAACACCAGCATGAGCCACCTGGGCCGCCAGCTCTCCGGATCGCCGCGCCAGCGCCGGATGCCTTCGGCGAGCAGGGGCGAAAGTGCGGTCAGGACCAACAGCGAATGCGACCAACTCCGGTGATAGACGAAATCCGCGACCGGCCCACCCATTGGAACGAAGACATCGAGATCGGGCACCGTGGCGACAATGGCACCGTAGAGGGCAGCTTTGCTGGCGATACGGCGACCCAGCACCAGCTCGCCGATTGTGGCGCCGAGCGCCGCCTGCGTGAGTGAATCCATTGCGTGTCGCCGATCCTGGGATGAGTGCTGCGGCCTGTTATACTGGCGGTTTGCTTCAACGGTTCCCCATCACTGCGTCGAAAGTGCCGCTGCTCCGACGTTCGCCTCTGCGCTGAGCGCTTGACGCGCACCATGAGACCCGGCATATGCGCGGCACGCGGTTTGGCTGGAGGCTGAACGGCGCACCACTCACTTGCCTGTTGCACCGGTCGGAAGCCAACTTCGGCTGCTGCGCTGACGTGAGTTGCGCCAGTGTCTTCGCTCTTGACGGTCGTCTTCCCGGCCTTTCGTGCGCTCTACATGAGCGCCGCGACGGGCCCGAGAGGGGCTTTGCGCCGAACCCGCCAGATGCCATCCCGGCATCGCTTGAAAGGTGAAAGGCCGATCGCATGCCGCTCTACGAGCATATTTTCATGTCGCGTCAGGACGTCTCGAGCCAGCAGGTTGAGACGATGACGGCAGAGTTTACAAAGATCATCGAGGAAGGTGGCGGCACCGTCACCAAGACCGAGCAGTGGGGCGTGCGCCCGCTCTCGTACAAGATCAAGAAGAACCGCAAGGCGCATTATACGCTGCTCAATATCGACAGCCCGCATGCGCCGATCGCTGAGGTTGAACGCCAGCAGCAGATCAACTCGGATATTCTGCGGTTCGTGACCTTCAAGGTCGACGCGCACGAGAGCGAGCCATCTGCTGTGCTGCGCAAGAGCGATCGTGATGATCGTCGTGGCGGTCGTGGTGGTCCACGCGGTGGTGGTCGCGGCGGTCCGCGCGAAGATCGCGGTCCCCGTCCCTCCCCTGCAGCGTCCTGATTGAAGAGGTCCCCGCACCATGGCACCGAACACCAAGGGCATGCAGATTGCCCAGCTCCCCGTCCGCCGTCCGTTTTTCCGCCGTCGCAAGACGTGCCCGTTCTCCGGCGACAAGGCACCGAAGATCGATCACAAGGATGTCCGCCTGCTGTCGCGGTATGTCAGTGAGCGCGGCAAGATCGTTCCGAGCCGGATCACGGCTGTTTCGGCGAAAAAGCAGCGTGAGCTGGCACGTGCCATCAAACGCGCGCGGTTCCTCGCATTGATGCCGTATGTGATCGACTGATCACAAGGTCCACAGCGCAGCGGGCCTTTGAGTGGACCTTGACGAGCCGGGCGTTGCGATGCCCGGTGCCAGAGCCTGCTCTTGACGACAGACTTTCACGCTGGCCGGGCTCCCTCGGGGGTCTCGCCTAACCGCCAAGCGGGACAGCGCCATGACTAACCAGACACCCACACCGCCGCCGGCGTCATCCGGGCCCAACATCTGGGTCATTGGCGCGCTTGCCGGTGCAGCGACCCTGCTGCTGTTTCTGGCCGCGAACTTTGGCGGTGGCAGCGGTTTTCTCGGGCTCTTTGTGCCGTTGCCGAGCCTGATCGCGGGGCTTGCCTACGGTTGGCCGGTCGCGGGGCTTGCCGGGCTCGTCGGGGCCGTCCTGGTATTTTTTCTCTCTCAGGGTAGCGGGCTTGCAGGCCTGCTCTACGCCGTTGTCGTCGCCGTGCCTGTGACGCTGCTTACGCAGCTGTCCGGTTATTGGCGCAGTGACGATGGACGGATGATCGATGCGTTTCGCCAGCACCCGTCCGAGGTGCCAGGCGTCAATGCGGGTGATCCGGCGCTCTGGATGCCGCTGTCGACGATCCTGACGGCGATCGTGTTCCTCGCGAGTGCGCTTGCGACGATGATGACGCTCTCCCTCGGTAGCGATGAGCTTGTCTACAAGTCGAACGTGCACGAGCTGGTGGATCACTTCATCGAGACGCGGCTCGGCCCCAATCTTCAGACACCGCTCCAGCCGGAGCAGATTGCCAACCTGAAAGAGAGTGCAGCGGCGTTGCTGCCCGCGACGGCGGCAATCGGTTGGATGCTGTTGATGGTTTTCAATCTCTGGCTGGCTGGCCGGATCGCTGCGGCATCAGGCATGCTGATGCGCCCTGTGCCACCGCTGCGCACGGTCGCGTTGCCCCGGATTATCCTCTTCGGGCTCGGCGTTGCGCTTATCCTGGCCAGTATCGGCGGGATACCGGGACGGCTTGCCACGGCGTTTGCGGGCGCGGCTGTCTTCACGCTCATTCTCATCGGGCTTGCGGTGTTGCATGAGTGGTCGCTCGGGCGCCCCGCGCGACCGCTGCTGCTGGGTGGCGTTTATGTCGGTGTGTTTTTCGCGTCCATCCTCACGGTGCCGCCGCTGGTGTTGCTCGCGCTTGGTGACTGGTTTTTCGATCTGCGCGGGCGCGCCCGGGCGCGGGGGAGCAGCCCACCGCCACCACCCTCTTCCTGACGATCTCACCAGGGATCGGTGACATCCGTTTTTCTCTACATACGAACCGACGACAAAGGATCTGCCTCATGGACGTTATTCTCCTCGAACGCATCGCCAAGCTTGGCCAGATGGGTGACATCGTCACCGTCAAGGACGGTTTTGCGCGGAATTTTCTTCTCCCGCAGGGCAAGGCCCTTCGTGCCAACAAGGCCAACAAGGAGGTTTTCGAGCGTGACCGGGCGCAGCTCGAAGCGCGCAACCTGGAAGCCAAGAGCGAGGCGCAGAGCGTGGCCGACAAACTCGAAGGCGAGAGCTTCGTGATTATCCGTCAGGCGGGTGACACGGGGCAGCTCTACGGCTCGGTCTCAACGCGCGACATCGCAGAGACAATTACCGAGAACGGCTTTTCAGCGTCGCGGAACCAGATCCTTCTCGATCGCCCGATCAAGGCGCTCGGCCTGCACGAGATGAACATCCAGCTGCACCCGGAAGTCGAAGCGGGCGTCATTGTTAACGTGGCGCGTTCGGAAGATGAAGCCGAGCGGCAGGCGCGCGGTGAAGATGCCAACTCACCGGCGCCTTCCTCAAAGACTTCTTCCGCATCGAGGAGATCGTCATCATCCTCGTCATCGTCGAATGC
>JBCAXC010000264.1:0-4101 GCA_038534255.1 Pseudomonadota bacterium | reverse complement strand
CGCGCAGTTCTTCAAGCGGTTGTAGGCCGCGCTGCCTTCCTGCAACGCGAATCCGACGAGCAGGCTCGCCGCCTTTGCAACCAGATGAAAAAAGCGGCGAACGGGATCGAAGTCTATTCCGTCGGATTCGCGTTGCAGGAAGGCAGCGCGGCCTACAACCGCTTGAAGAACTGCGCGACCGACTCAGCGCACTTCTTCGCCGCAGCCGATGGGACAGAGTTACGCGCCGCATTCCGCGCCATCGCTTTCAAGATCGCTGCGCTTCGGCTGGTCGAGTAGCGCTTAGTCCGAAGCTTTTTTCTCCGAACGAGGCGGCGCAGCCGCGCTGGCTGCGTCGTCTTCAAGTTCCCCAAAGCCGTCGGCAACCAGCGCGGCAAGCGCCTCGACAGCGGCGAGCGCATCCACACCTTCCGCGGTGATCTGCAAGGTCTCGCCTTCGCCAGCAGCGAGCGCAAGCAGCGCCATGATCGACGTTCCTCCGACGGTCATCCCATCATGGCTGACGCGCGTGTCCGCCACAAACGTCCCAGCGAGATGCACGAACTTGTTCGACGCCCGCGCATGCAGCCCGCGCGCGTTACAGATCCGAACAGTTCTCTCGTAGAACAGCGACATCGTTGTCTCGGCAGTGTTGCGTCGAAAGGGGAAGGAAAAGTTCGGTCAAAGTCTCTAAGTCGCCGCCGTGCGCCCAAGCACCTCACTCGCGACATTGATGTATTTGCGGCCCGCCTCGCAGGCCTGCTCAGTGACCTCGGCCAGCGTACGTCGATCCCGGATGCTGGCCAGCTTCACAAGCATCGGCAGATTGACACCGGCAATCACCTCAACCTCCGACTCCTGCATAATCGATATCGCAAGATTGGATGGCGTGCCCCCAAACATATCGGTGAGGACAATCACACCCTCGCCGGAGTTGACCGCGGTCACCTCACTCTGGATATCGCGCCGCCGCACCTCGAGATCGTCATCCGGACCGATACTGACCGTGGCGAGCTGCTTTTGAGGGCCAACGATATGCTCAACCGCGGCAAGAAATTCGCCCGCCAGCCCACCGTGTGTCACGATCACGAGCCCAATCATCGTCGTCCCCCGTCCGAGCGCTGCCGAACAGCCTGAACAGACAGCATCCTCGGCAAATCACTTGCAGGCGCTAGCACACGTTCACGTCACACCAAAATGGCGGAGTGCGAGATGGATGCGCGCAACGGCAGAGACGCTGAGCAGATCGCACGAGATGCGGGCGATAGAGCACCCCAGCAGATCCGTACGCAGCGCAGCGGCCACCGGCAACCGCTCCATCGCCTCAGCTCGGCATGCGTCGACCACAAGAGCGATCCGCGCCGAGGTACAGCATTGCGCTGATGGCAGCGTAACAATCCCGAGACCGCGGACTTCCAGGCGCCTGGCAATTGCCTCAGGCGCATGGGCCATCACCGCATCATCAGCCCGCGCCAACCGTACGAGATCATCTGCGACCAGCGTCACGCGCGCGTCGTCATGAATCAACCGCAACGCCAGATCGGATTTCCCGCTCCCAGATGCGCCCCGCAGCAGCACACCCGCACCATCAATCGCAACGCACGTCGCATGCACACTGTCAGACACGCTCATGAGAGAAGCCGTGTCGCGTCAAAACCGGACAATGCCGCGCATCAGGCCTGCGATCCCCGCCGTCCGCGCGGTGCCCCGTCAGCAACAGGAAGCTCGATGATGAAACGCGCACCGACAGGTTCCGAGGAACTGTCATCCGCGCCCGCATCTTCTGACATGATATTCTCCGCCCAAAGCTGCCCACGATGCGCCTCGATAATGTCGCGCGCGATCGAAAGCCCCAGTCCGGAGTTGTTCCCAAAACTTTCCTCACCGCCAGGGCGGTCGGTGTAGAAGCGCGAAAAAATGTTCTGCAGAGCTTCTTCCGGAATCCCCGGCCCACTGTCGCTGACCTCGATCCGCCACATGTCGCCGTCGCGCCGACCGGTGATCGCCACCACCCCACCCTCGGGCGAAAATGACAGCGCATTGTCGACGATGTTTGTGAGAAC
This sequence comes from Pseudomonadota bacterium, assembly GCA_038534255.1. Taxonomy (GTDB): domain Bacteria; phylum Pseudomonadota; class Alphaproteobacteria; order Rhizobiales; family CALHAX01; genus CALHAX01. The sequence goes on along the minus strand of JBCAXC010000264.1, from coordinate 2,059 downwards.
CTGGGCAAGGCGAGGTTCATGCCCGGACACGAGATACGCGCTACCTGCCAGACCCGGAGATAAAAACGCGACAGAGACCGAGCGATCCCGCTCGCGCCAGAGGTCGTTGAACATATCGCGGACTGTGGACAGCAGAACCTTGAGATCTACCGGCGCCGCACTCGCCATCGCCATCTCGGCTTCGAAGCGCGTGGCATTAGAGATATCGTCGATCAGTCGGGTCAGGCGCTTCACGTCGTGTTGAATGAGGCGCGATAACTCCGCACGCATCTCGTCCGACTTGGCGTTCTCGATCAACTGTGCCGCCCCGCCAACCGACGCGAGCGGATTTTTAAGCTCGTGCGCAACGTCGGCTGCAAACCGCTCGCTGGTCTCGAGACGTCGATAGAGCGCGCGTGTCATCTCACGCAACGTGCCGGAGAGCATGCCGATCTCATCCGCCCTATGCGTATAGTCCGGCAAGGACTCCCGGCTGCCGAGGTTGGAGCGTACGCGCTCCGTTGCCTGACTCAGACGGTGCAAAGGGAGGGAAATTGTGGCCGCAAGCAGAAGCGAGAGCAGGAACATTGCACCCGCCGCAATGCCCGCCACCAACGTGATCGACTGCCGTTCCTTGCGCAGCAACCGGTCAATTTCGCTCCCCCGCGTGGCGAGCATCAGCACCCCGATGATCCGCGTCATCCGCTGGATCGGCACAACGACCGTGACCATGTCCTGGTCGCGCTGATTCTTGACAAGCATCGTCGATGCTTCGCCCTTCAGCGCCGTCAAAAACTCCGGGTAGGCTTTGCCATTGGCGCCGCCGATATCCTTGTAAGTCGGCAGATCGCTCGGCCGGAACCATCCGAGCACCGCGTCCAGGATCGACGTGTCCGTCGACGGATCAGCCTCGCCGGGCGCCGCCAGACGCCGACGCTGAATTTGCACCTGCGATTCCAGGTACTCGCTGTCGAGGATCAGCGTGCCATTGTCGGTATAGATGCGAGCGCGCGTGTTCGTCGGCTGAACGAGCTTTTTGACGATCGGTGCGATGCCTTCCGGTCGGATCGCGAACTCAAGCGCGCCGAAGGGATCATCCCCAAGTGCGCGACCACTTTCGAGCAACAGCTCATCCGGATCGACGACGAGCCGACCCGTAGAGACAGACGCATTGCCCGCGATGGCCGCTGCAATCATCTGCCCCTGCGTGCCCAGACTGTCGCGTTTGGCATCAATGAGCCACGCTTCCGTACTGCGCACGGCAAAAATGCCGGTGACGAGAAAAATCAGCCCGGCGAGGTTGAGCAGCAGGATGTGCCACGTCACGCTTGGCAGCCGATACGGGAGCCGCGCAGTGACAATGAGGTCTTCAAGCCTGCGATACCAGCGCCCGAAGACCGAACGCCAGTCGCTCAGCCGCGCGGTGATATCACTCTGCAGCGCCATGTGAGCCTGGATGCGCGATATGCCGGGCAGTCATGCGGAACAACCCGACGCGGCGCATCATCCCTCCTTGAAGCGATATCCGACGCCGTACAGCGTCTCGATCACGTCGAAATTATCGTCCGCCGCTTTGAACTTCTTGCGCAGGCGTTTGATGTGGCTGTCGATCGTCCGGTCATCGACGTAGACGCTTTCGTCATAGGCCGCGTCCATCAACGCGTCCCGGCTTTTCACGACACCCGGACGCTGCGCCAATGCCTGAAGGATCAGGAACTCCGTCACCGTCAGCGTCACGTTATGGCCGTCCCAATGACAGGTGTGTCGCTCCGGATCCATCTTCAGCTTGCCGCGCTCGACGATATCCGCGCCGCCTTCGTCACCGGTCGGCGTATCGCTCGACGCGTAGCGCCGCAAAACCGCCTTCACACGCTCGATCAAAAGGCGCTGCGAAAATGGCTTCGAGATATAATCGTCCGCGCCCATCTTGAGACCGAACAGCTCGTCGATCTCGTCGTCTTTCGACGTCAGGAAAATCACCGGAAGCGCCATCGTCTCGCGAATGCGGCGAAGACGCACCGGACCTCGCCGTGCTCGACGTCAAGATGCCTCGCATGGACGGCATGGAGCTGCTGCGCCG
>JBCAXC010000263.1:0-4101 GCA_038534255.1 Pseudomonadota bacterium | reverse complement strand
TGCTCGGCATCCCTGGTGACAACACCTACGCAAACTTTCAGGAAGCAAATCGCACGTTCTGGCGCCAGACGGTTGTTCCACTGGCGGAGCGGATAGCCAAGGGGCTTGGCGGGTGGCTGGCGCCGATGTTCGCCGGTCGTGCTGCGGAGATGACGCTCAAGGTCGACCTGGCGGGCGTCACGGCGCTTGCGAGTGAGCGTGAGGCACTCTGGTCGCGGATTGGAGCGGCGGATTTTCTCTCTCTCAACGAGAAGCGGTCGGCGGCTGGTTTTCCTCCCGTTATCGGGGGCGATGATGTTCCTGGAGGCCGTGCCGATGCGATGTCCTGAGATGCATAGCTGCAACAGTGAAAAAATCTCCGGTCAATCGGCATCACGATCTCTCGAACTGAAGTTCGCGCAAGTGTCTCTGCGCACGGTGGAAGCGGATGGCACGTTCGACGGGTACGCCAGTCTCTTTGATACACCGGATCTCGGGCGTGACATCGTCAAGCGTGGGGCCTTCGCGGCCAGTCTGAAACGCCGCGGTCCAGGCGGCGTGCGGATGCTGTTCCAGCATGATCCGAACCAGCCTATCGGTGTCTGGCAAGAGATCAGGGAAGATGCACGCGGCCTTCACGTTACGGGGCGGCTGTCGGGCGATGTTGTCCGCGCCCAGGAAATTTTCTCCCTGATGCGCGAGGGCGCGCTTGACGGCCTGTCCATCGGCTATCGGACGATCAAGGGGACGCGTGACCCGGCAACGCGGATGCGCATTCTTCACATCGTCGACCTCTGGGAAATCTCGATTGTCACCTTTCCGATGCAGCCGGATGCGCGCGTCGACCGGGTGAAGCACCATCCGTTTCGGCACGGCTTGCCGAGCAAACGTCAATTCGAGCGGTGGCTGACGCGGGATGCCGGCCTCACACGCTCTCAGGCCCGCGCGCTGTTAGTCGGCGGGTACAGCACTCTTGCCGCCAAGCTGGCCGCTGCCGGTGGAGACGACACGGAGCGTGAGCTTGTTGCCGCCATGGCACGGGCCCGCACGCTCCTCGATCCAGCACGAAGAAGGAAATTTATCTGACCATGCAAGAGACCTCTTACGAGACCTCCTTTGAGACAAAGGCCGGCACCGCACAGGATGTGGCGGAGGGCTTTGACGAATTCATGCGCGCATTCGAAGCGTTCAAGGAGGCCAATGATGCGCGGCTTGACGAGGTTGAACAGCGTATGTCTGGCGATGTTGTCACCCGTGAAAAACTCGACCGCATTTCCGATGCACTCGACCGCCACAAGGGGACAGTCGACGCGCTGACGCTGAAGGCGGCGCGTCCGTCGTTTTCCTCTGCCGCCGTGACGCAGGCCGCGTGTGAGCACAAGACGGCGTTTGACGGATATGTCCGTCATGGCGAGACAGCGACCCTGCGCGGGCTTGAAGGCAAGGCGCTTTCGGCGACTTCCGATCCCGATGGCGGATATCTGGTGCCCGAAGAGACGGAAGCGGCGATCAATCGTTCGCTGGCGGCGATCTCCCCGATCCGGGCTATCGCGGGCAACCGACAGGTGTCATCGGCTGTGTTCAAGAAGCCGTTCTCGATCTCCGGGCCTGGAACGGGCTGGGTTGGTGAGACGGACGCCCGCCCTGAGACGACATCGCCCACACTTGCGGAACTCTCGTTCCCGACGATGGAGCTTTATGCGATGCCGGCGGCGACGGCGATGCTGCTCGATGACTCTGCCGTCGATATCGATGGCTGGATTGCCGAGGAAGTGCGCACTGCCTTCGCCGAGCAGGAAGGCGCGGCGTTTGTCAACGGCGATGGCGTCAACAAGCCCCGCGGATTCATGGATTACCCGACTGTCGATCAGGACAGTTGGAGCTGGGGCAGTCTGGGAACTATCGCGACGGGGGCGTCGGGTGGATTTGATGCTTCAGCGCCAAGCGACGCGCTGATCGATCTCATCTATTCGGTCAAGGCTAGGTATCGGGCAAACGCACATTTCGTGATGAACCGCGCGACGCAGGCCGAGGTGCGCAAGATCAAGGATGGTGACGGCAACTATCTCTGGCAACCGGCGACGGATGCCGGTGGCACACCCACGCTGATGAACGTGCCAATCGCCGAAGCGGAAGACATGCCCGACATTGCGGCGGGCGCGAATGCAATCGCGTTCGGTGACTTCTCTCGCGGCTATCTCGTTGTCGATCGCGTTGGCATTCGCGTGCTGCGGGATCCGTATTCATCGAAGCCGTATGTCCTCTTCTACACCACCAAGCGTGTGGGCGGAGGAGTACAGGACTTCGATGCGATCAAGCTGTTGACGTTCGACGCCTGATCCACTGATCGGCCCGATGCCGGGCTGAACCTCTTCCGGCCTTTCTCTCCTCCCTCACTCGTGCGGGCCTTGCGGCTTCGTGCGCGTAGATCGGCCGGTGGCGACCGCGGCGTTACTCCGTGTCGCGGTCGCCTTCCTTCATTCATTGCGAGGTTGTCCTCATGGCCATGCTTCTGGTCGATGCGCCGGCGCGCGAGCCGCTCACAGTGGCGGAGGCAAAACTGCACCTGCGCCTCGACACCGATGACGACGATGCGCTGATTGCAAGCCTCATCGGGGCGGCGCGCATGCATCTTGAGCGCTTGCTTGGCCGCGCGTTCATCTCGCAGACCTGGCTTGAGACCCGTGATTGCTGGCCTTCTCACAGTGCGCCGGTCCTGCTGGCGCGGGCTCCGGTGCAGGACATTGTGGAGGTCCGCATTGTGGATCGCGAAGGCAGTGCGACGGTGCTGCCGGAGGAGGATTATTTTCTTGATGCAGTGAGCGCGCCGTCGCGCCTGGCGCGTCTTGCAAGCGGTGTCTGGCCGCCGCCCGGCCGGGGCATCAATGGCATCGAGATCGAGTTTGTCGCGGGCTTTGGCGATGATGTTGACGATGTGCCCGCGCCGCTGCGGCAAGCGCTGCTCATGCTAGTCTGCGACTGGTATGAAACGCGTCAGCCGGTTGATTTTTCCTCTGCCGTCTCCGCGCTTCCAGCGGCTGTGGCCGGCCTCGTTGCGCCATGGCGTCTGCGGATGTTTGGCTGATGGGCGCGCTTGCAGAGATGCGCCATCGCCTGACGATTGAGACGCGCGATGTCGCGAGTGACGGTGCGGGCGGTGAGATTGCCACTTGGGTTGAGGGCGCGACCGTATGGGGGCAGGTCACGCCGCTCTCCGGGGTGGAATTTTTACGCCAGGATCGCTTGTCGAGCACGCTGACGCATCGCATCCGCCTGCGCTTCCGCAACGACGTGACGGCCGCCATGCGGCTGCGTCTTGGCCCGCGAATTTTTGAAATCCTGTCAGTGCGTGATGTCAACGAACGGCATCGCTGGCTGGAGTGCTTGTGTGAGGAGAAATATCAATGACTGTTGATCGATCACTGGTCCGTTTGTCTGTCAGACTGCGGCACGTCATGCGTCGCTTTGAGCGCGCGCGCCTGCAGGATGAGTTTTCCAGCCTTGTGTTCGAGAGGCATGCGTCCCGGCGCGATGTGATCGCGCGGGTGCGCGAGCGATTCCGCGAGATTGCAGGCGTTGATGGACGGTCGCGATGAGCGATGCGGGCCACGCGCTGCAGGCCGCGCTCTACACGCTTTTGGTGAATGACCCGAGTGTTCTCGCGATACTTGGCGGACCGCGCGTTTACGACTCGGTGCCGCGTGAAGCCACTTACCCTCTTGTGGCGTTCGGCGAACGCGAGGGGCGTGACTGGAGCACGGGGACGGAGGCCGGCGACGAGCACTTCCTTGTGCTGCGGGCATGGTCGCGGGGGGAGGGAAAACGTGACTGCGCGGAGATTCTCGCGGTCGTGCGCTCTGTGCTTGAGGCGGCCAGTCTCTCTCCGGACGGCCATCATCTCGTCAACCTGCGTTTCGTCGATGCCGACATCCGCCGCGATCGCGATGGTGCGACGTGGCGAGGGAGCGCACGGTTCCGCGCCGTCACGGAGCCTGAGCTCGCGTGACGCCAGCGTCGCAGCATTCCAACTGATGAACTGAGGAGGCGCACCGATGGTCGCGCAAAAGGGAAAAGATTTGCTGCTCAAGGTCGATGCGACCGGGAGCGGTACATTCACGACGA
>JBCAXC010000262.1:0-4104 GCA_038534255.1 Pseudomonadota bacterium | reverse complement strand
TTGGGCGCGAGGATGATCGCCGCGACCTGACGATATTCGGGCGCCGTAAAACGCCGCTCGTTCTCTTCGTAGTAGGTCTTGAGCTGCTCGGGTGTCGGCTCGCCAGGCTTCGTCGCCTGTGCCGGCGTGACGATCAAATATGAAACATCGCGCTCTTCATTCCGGAACGCATTGAGCGCATTCACCAGCGTATCCGGGACGGTGACACCATGAGTGATCGTCTGCGTGAGCTGGCGACGGATCAGCCCCTGACGCTGGCGCTCAACGAACGCGGCCTCGGAGATGCCGGAGAAGCGCAATGTCTGATCATAGCGATCGCGGTCAAACCCACCAGCGATCCCCTGAAATGCAGGATCCCGTTTAATACGTTCAGCAATCGCCGCATCGCTGACGCCCAAATCCAGTTCCTCGCTGTGCAACTCGATCGCGGCGGTGCCGAGCAACGTCGCGAGCACGCGTTGATCGACGCCAAGCAGCCGGGCCTGATCGCGCTGGATCACACGACCGAACTGCTGCTGCATGCGGCGCATTTCCTGATCATATGTCCGGCGATAATCGCTCTGCGTGATCGTCTTGCCGCCGATCGTCGCGACATCCTTCACCAACGCGCCACCGATCCAGTCGCCGATGCCCCACACAGCGAAACTCGCGGCGATCACGAAAATGAACACGCCCGCCACCCAGGATTTTGTTCCGTCGCGCAATCTCTGCAGCATCATAAAACTCCATCAGTGGGTGCGCACGAGGCGCAATCGCAAAGCCTGTGGTGCGTCCTGATCAACGATCCCGCACCGCACCGGCACCTTGTCGGCTTGGGCTTGCGGATTGATCGGGATGTGCGAGTCTGCACATCTGAGGCGATTGAAAACAGACGCAGCGCAGCCGCAGATCACTTGCTCCAGTGGGCGAACAGCAGCGCGCCTTACTTCGCGGATGAATGGGACAAACATGACGGAAATTCAACCGCTCGTGGCGGGTAACTGGAAAATGAACGGGACGCGCGCGGCTCTCGCCGAGATCGCAGCCATTGCGGACGGTACGGCGAACACAGGCGTCGATGTGATGATCTGTCCGCCGACAACGCTGATCGCCGCCGCTGCCGCGCATGGCGGCATTCTCATCGGCGGTCAGGACTGCCATTCTGCCGAGGCAGGTGCGCACACTGGTGACGTCTCAGCCGAAATGCTCGCGGACGCCGGGGCATCCGCTGTTATCGTTGGACACTCGGAGCGTCGCGCCGACCATGACGAAAGCGACGCAGCAGTCCACGCCAAGGCGCAAGCGGCATGGCGTGCGGACCTGACAGCGATCATCTGCGTCGGCGAAAGCGAAGCCGAACGGAAATCCGGTGACGCCATCTCGGTCGTCACCGCTCAGGTGCGCGCGTCCGTTCCGGAAGGGGCTACCCCAACGAACTGCACCATCGCTTATGAACCCGTCTGGGCCATCGGGACCGGGCTCACGCCGACTGCTGATGACGTGGCAGAGATGCATGCCGCAATCCGCGCAACGCTCGTGGACGTGCTCGGAGGCAGCGGCGAAGCAATGCGTCTGCTCTACGGCGGCTCTGTCAAACCCGGCAACGCCCGCGAACTCATGGCCGTGGCAAACGTCAATGGCGCACTTGTCGGCGGCGCGAGCCTCAAGGCTGACGATTTTCTCGGGATCATCGCCGCCTACGCTTGAGCGCGTCGGTTCGCGGTACCGACGCGAGGTCAGGGGAGGGCGATCCGTGGGGCCATTACTCGTTTTGCGCATGCGTGTCGGCACACTGGTGTGTGGCGCAGTGCTGAGTTTCGCCGTGCTGGCGACGTATCCTGCAGCGGCGTCACGGCTCCCTCCGGACGACTGCCGTGAGCTGCGCGCGACGCGTGACGCACTCGCCAACCTCGGTGTCCGGGGCGACATGAAGCTCGGTCCGATCTGGGCGGCGGCAAACCTCTCGCCCGATCGCATCGCGAACATCAAACGCTATCTGCTCGCAACCGAGCAGGTGTTGTTTCGCTGCCGATCCATACCGCGTGTCCTCTCCGACGGGATGGACTTCGCAGAGAACATGCCGGCGGCAAAACCCTTCGGCGAGCGCCGCGTCTTCCCGTTGCCTGTCCGCAAGCCGAGCGTCCGCCTCCGCCAAAGTTTGGAGTAGACTGGCAGCGCGTTGCACGCGCCGAGCCCATCACCTTGCAGTTCTGGTCATCAAGGCCGACTTGGTGTACACGCGCGGCAATTCCTGATCCGCAAGGTCTGACACGTTCATTCGCCCCCACGGGCGGCCGGAGCCTCACATGTCCACTCTCGTTCTCGTCGTCCATCTGATGATCTGCATCGCGCTGATCGTTGTGGTGCTGCTGCAGCGCTCGGAAGGCGGTGCGCTCGGCATTGGCGGTGGCGGTGGCGCGAAGATGAGCGGTCGCCGTCCGGGAGACGCCCTGACCCGTCTGACAACCATTCTGGCCGCCGTGTTTTTCGGTACGAGCATCCTGCTCACAATCCTCGCCGGTCAGCCGGGCGTCGGCGGCGGGAGCAGCATCCTCGATCAGATTGATCGCGGTGCACCAGCAGCTCCCGCGAGCGAAGGTACCGGCGGCGGCGGTATCCTTGATCAGATCCAACCGCCAGGCGCGCCATCGGCCCCTGCCGAGTAAGCCATCCGCGATCCGCTAACGGGTGCGCTTACCGAAACTGGGTGTAACCTGTGGCGATGTTGCGGACCTCGGCCCGGCGCGCGCGCGCGTCGACCTCACGCTCTTCGGACCAGCCGGTTGAGTATTGCTGGTGTTCTCGAACGCGATGGACTGGGCCCAGTCACCATCGCTCTGGACCTCGGCCGAAACCCGCGCCAGCAGAAACCAGAGGCCGGCCAGTCCGAGTGCCGTCAGTGCACCGAGGCCGATGAGCCAATCGAGCCACGCCGTGTCGTCATCGCTGCTGGCATCCGCTTGGCGGCGCAAACCATTCTCGATCGGGACGCTGCGCGTATGCTTTTCTATCCCGAGAACCTGCTCCGGCGCGCTCTGACGTGACACACTGCCCGGCTGGCGCACCTCATCGTCGTACCGTCGTGATGACCGGTAGGTGACGCGATCATTCACGTGACGCGCGACCTTGTATTCCTCTCCGGGCTTCAGGCGCATGCACTTTTGGTAGCGCGGCCGGGCATAGTCCGCCTTGTCGAACGCGCGTTGCCGCTGGGCGCCACGATGCATCTCTCGATTGAAGAGCCCGCGCGCCCGCTTGACGAAGTCACCGCACGGAACGTCACGCAGCCCGTCGCGCATCACACGCTGCGCCCGCTTCACCGTATCGAGGTGGATCTCAGCGTGTCGTTTTTCATGCACCGTGACCGTTGCCTTTACGCACCGAAAGAACTGCCGCTGAGGGTCGTCGTTGGCGTACGCGCTCGGCCAGCGCGGCAACCGTAACGTGACGTGCATCTTCAACTCGAGTGTGTCGAGCGTGCAGAGATTGCCGCTCCGGATGCTCGTGAACCGCATCGATGCATCGCTCGCAGCCGTTCCGATCGCGCTGCCCTGACGCCCATGCGGTCCATACCGCTCGATCGCGTCCCAGATCTCCCGCTTGCTGTCGAGCAACGGCGGCAGCGTGTAATACGTCCGCCGCTCCTTGAAATCGATCTGCGCGAGCGCCGGCGTCCCGCCAAAGACGAGGAACGCCCATCCGATCAAAACACCACACCAACGCATCGGAACAGAACCGCGGCACACACAACACGAACGCGAAGCAGATCACAAATTGGCTTGCGTCCGGTTAATCGGAGGCCGCGGGTTGGCGCCGGCAGACCGCAGATGTGCGCATCGCAAGATTCCGCTTCGAATCTCCGGGGCGTGGGTGTAACGCTCGCCTCCCATGGCGCGGTACATTTTCATCACCGGCGGCGTGGTCTCCTCGCTCGGAAAAGGTCTGGCATCGGCGGCTTTGGGCGCGCTGCTGCAGGCTCGTGGATATTCGGTCCGGCTGCGCAAGCTTGACCCTTATCTGAACATCGATCCGGGCACGATGAGCCCCTATCAGCACGGCGAAGTCTTCGTGACTGACGACGGAGCCGAGACCGATCTCGACCTCGGCCACTATGAGCGCTTCACC
>JBCAXC010000261.1:0-4107 GCA_038534255.1 Pseudomonadota bacterium | reverse complement strand
CTTTTCACGGCGTGCTCGTATTCCGAAACGATGTTGACCCGATCGAGAAACACCGCCTTCACGGTGTCCTGCCAGCTCCACAACGACAGAGGATAATAACTCAACGGCCGGAAATCGGCATTCAGAACAAGCGCCGGAAAACGGTCCGGCGAGGCGGTGGCAGCGCTCATGGGCTTACCCCTCCCTGTCTGGTTTCGATCAAGTTGAAAGCGCACCTCCTAACGTGGTGGGCCGATACTAGTCGCTCATGTCAGTTCTGTGAAGTTGATGCGACAACCCGGCGCGACGGCCGCCCGCAGGCCCTAACCGCAAGGGCTTTACGCACCAGTCTTTGCTGCCGCGATGTCGAGCAGCTGCGGTACGATGTCCTCGAATCGGTTGCACACGCGGGCCCCGCGCGTGGCGAGATCATCGCTGACATCGACTGGCAGACCAGTGTTCGAGGTTTCGGGTATCTGGTTCAAGCGACCGCCGATGAAGACGGGCGTGGCGGCGGTTCTCGCATCTGCGGCGAGCGCGGCCATCAATCGTTCGGCGAAAGCGAGCGCAACGCCGTTATACGTGCTGATGGCAATGGCAGAGATGTTTGTCTCGGCGGCCCGCGTTGCGAGCATCTCGTGATCCGCGGTCATGCCGCCGTCAATCACGGTTGTGCCGCATGCCTTGAGAAACCGGTCGAGCGCCATCTTGCCATGGCAGTGCACGTCCGTGCTGGCGGTAAGGATTGTCAACTCTCCTGCCGCGAGGGTCGCGACATCGGCATCCGGGACACGCGATCTGGCGGCTTTGGCGAAGCCGTCGAGTTCGTCGATCAGTGATGCCTGGACGAAGGTGCGCCGGCTCTCATTCGCAGTGCGGGCGGCGAACAATTCTTCCAGAGCGTATCCGCCGAGGCGCCGCAGGGTGATGAGCATGGCGAACGGGTCGTTTGTGTCGACACCGGCTTCGGCGAAGCCTGCGAGCGCACGGTCAGCGAAATGACGGGCTTCAGCGACGAGCATCTCCACCATCTCGTCGACGACCTGAACTTCAATGAGTGGAGCAAAATTCTCTGCCTCGTCGTGCAGGCGGTGTGCGAAGCACTGGGCATCCACAATCTCGTCGACATCCGGGATGCGTGTGTTTTCCATCACGGGAACCGGGTTGATGGCGTGGCCGCTTGGTGTTGTGCGTTGCCCGATGATGTCGGTCATCAGATAGCTGGCGAGACCAGCATAATTCTCCGCGGGCGCGCCGCGATAGCTCATGGTACTGCCGTAAATCATCGTTCCCGGTGCACTGGAGACGCTTGCCAGCGCGCGTTGAAAAGCGAGACGGCGCACCGGGTCAGTGAAGTGATGGCCGAAGCAGTGAGCGAGCGTTCCTCCGCACAATGTCTCGACGACATGCTTTTCCAGCAGCGCCGCGCCGAGGCAGGAGACCAGATCGCTGAACTGCGCTGCGAATCCGTCATCGAGATTGGAGTGGATCAGGATTTCGACCGGCTGGGCCGCGATGAGGCCGAGCGCTTTCAGTGTGGCGACGGTTGCGGCGACATCATCCTCGAAGCCCGGCGTGCGAAACGTGAAATACTGACCGAGATTGCCGATCGCGGTGGACCCTGCAGCAAGTGCGGCGCGCGTGTTCTCCAGAGCTGCCGGGAAACCGAGGACAAAATCTCCGAAGTGCGGTGCGACGGGCGCGGCGGCTGCAATGGCGACGAAATCCTCGACATCGCGGAGGATCAGTCCGGTGCCTTTCTGAGCGCGCTCGCGCCCGACCCGCGGGACGGCCATCGACCAGTCAAGACAGATGCCGTAGCGGTCAACGGTGAAACCGCGCACGGCGCATTGCGCATAAATCTCTTCGCAGGCCTCCCGCGTGCGGGCGGGATCGCGAAAGCCGACCTGGGCATGCTGCATGATCGTACCGTCTGCAGCACACGCGCGCTTGTAGCTGGCTTCGTCCGGCGCGCCGACATGTTTCAGGAAGGGGCTCGGGCCGACCTGCCACGTGGCGGCTTCGGCGGCGCCCTCCGCAAGCAGCTCATGCCCGGACGGCCACGTTTGATCCGGTGCAGGCACTCTGCAGATGTCTTGACTTCTGCTCATGCGGGAATGGCATCGGAGACGCCGCGCCGGGCTTGGTAGGACGCCCAGAGCATGCGTGCGGCAACGCTGCGCCAAGGGCGCCATCGTTCTGCATAGGCGTCGAGTTCCTTCGCGGACATTCGCTCTTCCTCTCCGAGCAGGGTGGCAAGCTCGATCTGCAAGGCGAGATCTCCGGGAGCCCAGCCGTCTGCGTGACCGAGGCAGAACATGACGTAAATGTCTGCTGTCCAGGGGCCGATCCCGTGAACCGCCGTGAGAGCGCGACGCACGTCGTCCGCGGACATCACGGCATAAGCGTCAAAATCGATCACGCCATCGACGACGGCTCTGGAGACAGCGCGCACGGTCTTGAGTTTTGGTCCGGACAGTCCGGCCTTGCGCAACGTGCTCTCCCGGCGGCGCAACAACTGCGCGGCATCGACCGGACCTGCGACTTTCACGAAGCGCTGCCAGATTGCGGCTGCTGAGGCGACGGACACCTGCTGGCCAATCACGATACGCAACAGTCCCGGTAGCCCGCCGGGATTGAGCCGCAGCGGTGGTGGGCCGCCGTTTGCGCGCGCCTCCTGCAAGACCGCACACGCTTTGCACAGCGCGGTGACGCCACGAGTCACGTCAGCTTCGGAACGGATCAGCAGGGGAGGTTGCGCCATACCGCAACCTGCCAGATGGCATCGGCGGTGGCCAAGCGCTATTCAACGGCGATGCAACCGCCACCATCCTCCTCACGCCCGCTGTTGCGATTTGCGCCGAGCCCGAACGGGCGCCTGCACCTCGGGCATGCTTTCTCGGCGCTCGAGACGTGGCGCCTTGCGGATGCGCTTGGCGGTGAGGTGCTGCTCCGCATTGAGGACATTGATCTCGGTCGGACGCGGGAGGCGTTTGTTGCGGGCATAACGGAAGATCTCTCGTGGCTTGGCTTGACGTGGCCAACGCCGGTGCGACGGCAAAGCCAGCACTTCGCGGATTATTCCTCCGCTGCGGACCAATTGCGTTCACAAGGCCTGCTCTATCCGTCGATGGCGACGCGGCGGGATATCAGCGATGCGATTGCGGGCACTTCGGACTGGCCGTGCGATCCGGATGGGGCACCGCTTTATCCGCGTACCCTGCTTGGTCCTGAGACCCACGTTGATTGCGATGGCGCAGCATGGCGGCTCGATATGCGCAAGGCCATGGCGCGCGCCACCGTCGAGCACCCGAGCGGGCTGGCGTATCAGGCGTTCGATGCGGCGGGGCGGCTGACACGCTGTGTCGCGCGGCCGGAGCGGTGGGGCGATGTGCTGCTGGTGCGGAAGGAAACGCCGACGAGTTATCATCTGTCGGTTGTCGTCGATGATGCGCTGCAAGGGATCACCCATGTGACGCGCGGCGCGGACCTCGCGACGGCGACGGATATTCATGTACTCCTGAAAAGCGTCCTCGGGCTCCCGCAGCCGTTGTATCACCATCACCCGCTGATCACCGATGCCGGGGGACGAAAACTCTCGAAGCGGTTTCAGGACACGAGCCTTGCCGAACTGCGCGCTCAGGGGTGGGCGCCGGACGATGTGCGGGAGGCGGTATGCGCCTCCCGCGTCGCCGACGCTGACCGCCCCGACCTCTGATTTACCTTCCCTTGTCGAAGGTTTTTTTATCCGCGCGGCTAACCATTGATTCACTTTTTCGTCTGCATGCTGAGCGCTTGCGGCATGATTCGACCGTCGCGCGGTCATTTTCGTCCATGCTGCGACAGGTATTGGGGACAACATGGTCGCAATTGACGGACCATTCTCAGGTGAAGATCGCGGACGCGCGGCGAGCGAGTTGCCCGCCAAACTGGGTACCGCGTTGCGGCGTGCTGCCCGGGTGCCGCTGTTGCTGGTGCGCCGGACGGACGCCGAGCGCGCGGCCCGGGCGCAGCGGATCGCCGAACAGGTCTCGCAGGCGGCGGGGCGGCCCACCGTCACTGCCGCCCAGGAACCAGCACGGCTCGCACCGCAGGCGATGTCACACAGGCTGTCGAGATAGTGCGACA
>JBCAXC010000260.1:0-4121 GCA_038534255.1 Pseudomonadota bacterium | reverse complement strand
GCGCGTGATGTGGCGATGAATGTCGCGTTGCCGGAGATCGATGGGCGTGTGTTGACCCGGGCGATCTCGTTCAAGGCGCAGGCAACCTACGATGCGGCAACGCAGACGTCTCTGGTGCGGCACGCGCCGGATGCGGAGGGCATTGCGTTCACGTCGCAGCTTGTGGCGCGGTGGGCCCGCTTGCGGCGGACGGACGTTGCCGCGCGACGCGTAGCGGTTGTCTTGTCGAACTATCCCTCCAGCGACGGGCAGATCGCAAACGGTGTCGGACTCGATACACCGGCTGGAACGCTGCGGGTTCTTCGTGCGATGCGGGACGTCGGATACGATGTTGCGGAGATACCGGATAGCGGCGATATCGCGACGGACGGCGCGGCTCTGATCCGCCGCTTGCAAGGAGAAGAAAATCCAAATGCGCGTGCGGCGTGGCACGTGCTGCCGCTTGCCGCGTATGAGGCGGCTTTGTCCGATCTGCCAGAGGCGTTGCGACTAGAGATTGCGACGCGGTGGGGCGCACCGGAAGCGGACCCCATGTTCGACGTCGCAGCCGGTGGGTTTCGCGTGCCGATTGTCTCCCTCGGTTCTGCCGTCGTCGGGGTGCAACCCGGGCGGGGTGCCGGACTCGATGCGAAGGACGCGCATCATGATCAGACCATCGTGCCGCCGCATGGCTATGTCGCGTTCTACGCTTTCCTTCGCCACCAATTCGACGCGCACGCGGTCATCCACATGGGCAAGCATGGCAACCTCGAGTGGATGCCGGGCAAGGCCATGGCCTTGTCGCCAGAGTGTTATCCGCAGGCGCTTTTTGGTCCGCTGCCGCACGTCTATCCGTTCATCGTCAATGATCCGGGCGAGGGCACGCAGGCCAAGCGGCGCACATCGGCTGTCATCATCGATCACATGACGCCACCGCTAACGCGCGCAGAGAGTTATGGTCCGCTTCGCGATCTCGAGGCGCTGGTGGATGAGTATTACGAGGCGGCCGGTGTTGATCCGCGGCGTACGCGGTTGCTCGGCGCGCGCATTCTCGACCTTGCGGCGACAAGCGGCGTGGCGCGAGACTGCGGGATCGAGGCCGGTGCGTGCGAGGACGAGTCCCTCGGAAAGCTCGACAACTTCCTGTGCGATCTGAAAGAGCTGCAGATCCGCAATGGACTTCACGTGTTTGGCGAGAGCCCGTCGGGTGCACGATTGGCGGACCTGCTCGTCGCGCTCGTTCGCTTGCCACGCGGCGACGGCACTGGTGGGCAGGCGTCGCTGTTGCGGGCCTTGTCGGATGATCTCGGGCTTGGCCCGTTCGATCCACTGACGGCGGAGATGACGGTACCATGGGACGGGCCGCGTCCCCCGGCGCTCATCGAGATGAGTGACGAGCTGTGGCGGACGGCAGGCGATACGGTGGAGCGGCTTGAGTTCCTTGCCGTGCGGCTGGTTGAGGGGCGGGCGTCGTGCGCGTCGGATTGGTTGGCGACCCATGATGTTCTCGCGGCGCTCGCGTGTGATGTCCGGCCGCGTGTGAGTGACTGCGGGCCGCGTGAAATTCAGGCGACGCTCGATGCGCTCGACGGCCGCTTTGTGGTGCCGGGCCCGTCGGGCGCACCAACGCGGGGGCGGCTGGACGTTTTGCCAACGGGGCGCAATTTTTTCTCCCTCGACGGTCGCACGGTGCCTAGCGAAGCCGCGTGGACGCTCGGTTCGCGCTCGGCGGAGCAGGTGGTGACGGCCTATCGTCAGGAGCACGGGGACTGGCCGCGTCAGGTTGCGCTCTCTGCATGGGGCACTTCCAACATGCGCACCGGCGGGGATGATATCGCGCAGGCGCTGGCGTTCATCGGCGTGCGCCCGACGTGGGATACGACGTCGCGCCGCGTAACGGGGTATGAGATTGTTCCACTCAGCGAACTGCAGCGGCCGCGCGTCGATGTGATGTTCCGCATCTCCGGGTTTTTCCGGGATGCTTTTCCCTCTCAGATCGCCCTGCTGGACAGTGCGTTTCGCGCGGTCATGGACCTCGATGAACCGGAGAGTGCCAATCCGCTTGCCGCGCGCCAACGGGCCGACTGCGCGGAGCTTGTGAGAGACGGCGAAGATGCAGAGACGGCACAGGGGCTTTCGCGATCACGCATCTTCGGCTCGAAGCCTGGCACCTATGGCGCAGGGTTGAAGGATCTGGTGCAGACCGGTGCGTGGCAAAGCGCACAGGATCTTGCCGCAGCCTACCTTTCGACCGGCGGGTTTGCGTACGGGGTCGCGGAAGAGGGCGCGGCGCAGCATGCACAGTTCGAAAGGCGTGTGGGTGCGTCCGACGCGATCGTTCAGAACCAGGACGCACGCGAGTTTGATATACTCGACAGTGCAGACTTCTATCAGTTCGAGGGCGGACTCGCGACGGCTGCGGCACACGTGTCAGGCGCCATGCCGCGCATTTACCACAACGATCATTCGCGGCCGGAGCGACCAGTTGTTCGCACGCTTGAGGATGAGATGGCACTCACCGTGCGCGGACGTGCAGCCAATCCGAAGTGGATCGCGGCGATGCGGTCGCACGGATACAAGGGCGGTTCGGAGATGGCGGCGACGGTCACCAACCTCTTCGGGTTTGCCGCCACAACGCAGGCTGTCGCCGGGCATCATTTCGAGGTGTTGTTCGACAGTTATCTGGTCGATGAAGAAACATCGGATTTTCTCGAGGAATTCAATCCTGCAGCGCGGCGTGAGATGGCCGCCCGCTTCCTTGAGGCGATTGAACGCGGGTTTTGGCAACCCCGACGCAACAGCGCGTGGTCCTGGTTAACCGCGCTTACCGAGGAGACAGGCGATGGCGGACAAACCGACGGTGGACACAGCGCCGGACGACGAGGCGGCAAACGCGCGGCACAAGGAGAAGATGCGCAAGCGCAAGGAGCTGCATGACAAGAAGCTGGCCGACAAGACGACGGGCAAGGGGCTGCTGATCGTCCACACCGGTACGGGCAAAGGCAAGTCGACCGCAGCGTTCGGCATGGCGATGCGTTCGATCGCGCATGGCAACAACGTCGCCATCGTCCAGTTCGTGAAAGGCCCGTGGTATTCCGGCGAACGCGATATCCTGAATGCCTACCCCGACCAGGTGCAAATACATGCGGTTGGTGAAGGGTTCACCTGGGAGACGCAGGATCGCGAGCGGGACATCGAGATGACGCGCAAGGGATGGGAGCTGGCGAAAACGCTGATCGCCGATCCGGACATTCACCTGACCATCCTCGATGAGCTGAATATCGCGCTGCGATACGATTATCTGCCGCTAGATGACGTCCTGGAGGTGGTTCAGGCGCGGCCGGACAGCAGTCACGTCTGCATCACCGGTCGCAACGCAAAGCCCGAGTTGATCGAGATCGCCGATCTCGCAACCGAGATGACCCTGCTGAAGCATCCCTTCAAAGCCGGCATCAAGGCGCAGGCAGGGATCGAGTATTGAGGTTTTGATGTCGGCGGCGTGTCTGTTGCCTCCAACTTTCGTCGCGTGCTCGAGGCTGCGATCCGGGGTGACCTTGCACCGCAATATCAATCGGGCTACCCCACCACGCGAAGTCGGGGCGGCGGCAGGAGCTGTTGGCCCGGGGTGTCCAGAGCGAGGGAGAGACGGGCATGGCGCGGAACAAGATTGCGCTGATTGGCGCCGGTATGATTGGCGGAACGCTGGCGCATCTCGTCGGTCTCAAGGACCTGGGCGACGTCATGATGTTCGACATCGCGGAAGACATGCCGCAGGGCAAGGCGCTTGATCTGGCCGAGTCCGCGCCGGTCGAGGGATTTGACGGCGCGATCCGCGGCACGAACGCCTACGCGGACATCGAAGGCGCTGATGTGGTGATCGTAACGGCCGGGGTGCCGCGCAAGCCGGGGATGAGCCGGGACGATCTGCTGGGCATCAACCTCAAGGTGATGAGCCAGGTCGGGGCAGGTATCAAAAAATATGCGCCAGACGCGTTCGTCATCTGCATCACCAACCCACTCGATGCGATGGTCTGGGCGCTGCAGCAGGCGTCGGGTCTGCCGACCAACAAGGTTGTCGGGATGGCGGGCGTTCTGGACTCGTCGCGGTTCCGCACATTCCTCGCGGAAGAGTTTCAGGTATC
>JBCAXC010000259.1:0-4127 GCA_038534255.1 Pseudomonadota bacterium | reverse complement strand
ATTGCCGAAGATATGCGTTTGACGAAGCCGATCCCCGTCACACTCGGTTACCTGACATCTTGGGCTTCGGACGCCGGCATCGCGCATTTCCGGCCAGACATCTATGGCCGCGATGGCGTGTCGGTCCTGCTGGCGGCTGCGGAGCCTCTGCCCGGCTCGTCGTTTCAACTGTCACCCTAATTCGCGCGCTGCTCACGCACCAGAAACGCCGTACGCTTCTCGGCCAATTGAAATCCGGCAGTTGGCGCGAGCGAGAACCCGGTCACGACACCCATCAATATGAAAAGGTGGCGCCAGTGGTCCGTGTCGACCACCAGCCCGCCCATCAGTGTTGCGATGTATCCGGCATAAAACACGACAAAGAGCTGCTGGTCCGGTGAGGGCTGCGTGAGCCGTCGAAAACCGTAGATCGCCGTGCCGATGGTGAGGAGGAAAAACAGCAACCCTCCCGCCCAACCGGTGTTCAAAAACATTGACAGCCAGACGTTGTGCGGTTCCTCGTGATGAAAGCGCGGGCGGAACTCGAGGGAGCCGATGCCGAGCGGCGACTGAATAATGACCTGTACCGCTTTGGTCATCCCGCCGAAGCGCCCTTCCGGCCCAATGTCATGGCTCTGCGAGAACGTCGCACGCTCCGCCAGGAGGCTGGAGACGGCAGAGAACTGCAACGCGCCGAGCAGCATGACGACGCAGATCAGCGCGCCTCCGCCCGCCATCAGCATGAGAGTCATGCGATGCTTGTTGGACGGCGCCACGAGTATGGAGAGATAAAGATACATCGCAATCGCCGCGAACGACGTCAGCCACGCACTTCGCGAAAAGCTGAGCAACAGCGCGAAGACGATGATCACACAGCTCGCGCCGTACCATGCCCGCGCGGCACCACGCCGATGCAACGTAAAGTGCAGCGCGACCACGAGCGTCGCGGCGAGAAATGCACCGAGCACGTTGGGATCCTTGAAGCCGCCGCGCGCACGACCGTAGAGCGTGAACAGGTCATAGCTGCCGGGGATAACGTCGAAGTATCCGACAATTCCTAGCAAAGCGCCGATCACGGCAGCGGCCACCAGGCCCGAGGCGATCACGCGGCCGTGCCGCAACGGGTCTTGCAGAACAAACCCGGCAATCACGATCAAGATCAGGGAGAGATAAAGCGTAATCGCCGTGTGGCGCGCCGAAAGACCGGCATCGGTTGCTGAAAGTGATGCGAGAAACCCGAAGGCGGCAATGAGGAGCCAGCCGCACAATGGCACCGCAAGCAGCGGAGAAAAACGCACCAGTCCAACAACAGGAAGAAGAACCAGCAGCCCGAGCAGAAACAGATCGACCGGTGCCGGTTCGCTGAAAACAATCGCCGAAAGCGCCATTGTGAACCAGACCGCGCCGTGCGCAATCCGGCGCATTGATCGGTACGTCGGTGGCGTACCATGAGGCGCGAGGGCTGATCTATCCCGCAGGAAAGTCTGTCTTGCAGATGGCATGGCCGGAGAGATGCCGGAAGTGCGCCCAACCGTCATCTGGCTTGTCCTTTTTTCGCTACCGGGTAGAGCGCGGGCGCCGCTGACCATCGATGATCGCGACGACGCGGTGACAAAAAAGCAAGAAGCGTTCCGGCATCACTGTCTTCCGCACACCAAGCGCGAGGAGAGGTCGTTTTCCTGACGAGAGTTGGGCTGTGCGGACACCAGCTCAATACGCGTTCTTGTTGCCAAGCAGCGAGAACGGCGTCTTCGCGAGGATGAAAATATCGAACAGGATCGACCAGTTCTCGATATAGTAGAGATCATGCTCGACGCGCTTTTCGATTTTTTCGCGCGTGTCCGTTTCTCCGCGCCAGCCGTTGATTTGCGCCCAGCCGGTGATGCCCGGTTTCACCTTGTGTCGCGCGAAGTATCCATCGACGACATCCGGATAGAGTTCGTCGGCAGCCTTCGCTTGCGTCGCATGGGGGCGCGGCCCGACGAGTGACAGTTGTCCGGTCAGCACGTTGAAGAGCTGTGGCAACTCGTCGATGCTCGTCTTACGGATAAAGCGCCCGACCGGGGTGACCCGCGGATCATCCCGCGTCACCAGTTTCGACGCATCGCGATCACTCATGTCGGTGTACATCGAGCGGAACTTGTAAATCTCCACAAGCTCGTTGTTGAACCCGAACCGCTTCTGCTTGAAGAGCACCGGCCCCTTGCTGGTCAGCTTGATGGCGATCGCCGTGGCAATCATGATCGGCGCGGTCAGCACAAGCGCTCCAAGCGTCACGCACTTGTCGAACACCGTCTTGACCACAAAGTCCCAATCCGAGAGCGGTCGGTCGCTCACATCAATGACCGGGATGCGCCCTATGAACGAATACGCCTTCGGGCGGAATTTGAGTGCGTTGGTGTGCGCGGCGAGACGGACATCAACAGGCAACACCCAGAGCTTGCGGAAAATCTGCATGAGCCGGTCTTCCGCCGTGATCGGAAGCGTGACGATCAGGAGATCGACGCGGCTCTTGCGTGCAAAACCGAGCAGGTCATCGAGCGTGCCGAGCAGCGGATAGCCGGCCGTTGCCGTGCCGACCCGGTCACTGCCGCGATCATCGAACACTCCGCAAACCCGGATGTCCGTATCGGGCATCTGCTCAAGTTGACCGAGCAGGTTCTCCCCGCCGTCGCCGCCACCGACGATCACCGCATATCGGTTGAGCCGTCCTTCCCGACCCCAGCGTCGCACCAGGTTGGCGACTGCGATACGAACGGTAAGAATGGCGGCACCGCCGAGCAGGAACCACGAGACGAACCAGACCCGCGAGAAGGTCGCGCCGAGCTTCATAAAAAATGCCGTCGCGGCCAGTGCCGCAAAGACGAGACACCATGCCGAGACGAGCCGCGGCAACTGACGCGGGATATGCGCATAGGCGCTCACCCGATAGAGCCGGAAACCCTGGAACATCGCGATCGTCAGTAGACCGGCGAGCGCGCATGCCACGCTGTAGAGTGCTGCGGCGTCGGGCGTCAGATCAGGCACATAGGTGATGGCAATCAGCAGCCCCACGAAGAAGGTCACCGAAAACTCCGCCAGCCGGATGATGCCGCTCATGACTTCGGGAGAAATATGCGAGAGGCGAGAAATCTCGCTCAGGTCCGCAAAGAGGCGTCGCGCCATGCCGCGCGCGCCCTCGTCTCTCTCGGGAGTGCGACCACCGGACCCGTCGAAAGGGATGGCGAACGTCGCGTGTGTGCGAGGGAACTTGTCGTCTGGCGAAGACATCAGCGGGCCCGTGGTACAGTCAGTATCTGCTGCAACACGGTGCACAGCGCATGCCATGCAGCAACGCTCACATGCGCAATTAAGCGCTACGCGGCGGCGCGGTCTCCGCTGCCGGCATCAATGGTTGATGCGCGATAAACATCCACGATCGCCGCCGCCATGCCGGCGGTCGAGAATTCCGCTCTGACCCGTTCTCTGAGAGTGCTGGTCCGGGCACCAAGTGCTTCAGGTGCATCAAGCGCCGCTCGCATTGCCGATGTGAGCGTCTCGATACAATCGGCCTTCATCAGGAATGCATCGCCCGGGGCTGTGATCTCCGAGACGCCACCGACGTCGGTTAAGAGCGCCGGGATGCCTTGCGCGCCCGCTTCGAGAACAACATAGGGGAAAGATTCACTCCGCGACGGCATCACGAAAACCCGACCGCGCTTGAACGCCTCATCGGCGGGTAGCGCGCCGGGCCAGGTCATCAGGTCGCTGACACCTGCATCCGCAGCGCGCGCCATCATTGCGTCGCGCAGCGAACCGTCTCCGACGACGCAGGCTGTCGCCCCATGGCTCTCTTTCAGCGCCGAGATGGCATCGACCAGCAGATCGACGCCCTTGACCTCCCGGATTTCTCCCAGAAAGACAAAGTCCGCCGCATCGTCGTTGAGCACATGTGGCGTGAACTCAGCCGGACGCACCCCGTTCGGGATGACGCTGACGGCACAACGCGGTTCACCCACCATGACCGAAAAACGATCGCTCGCATACTGGCTCTCGAAGCAAAGGCCGTCGGTCATCGGAAGCAGCTGCTTCTCGATAGTCAGGAACATCCGCGACGCCAGACTGCCGGGACGAAAATTCAGCGTGCCACCGTGTGGCGTATAGAATGA
>JBCAXC010000258.1:0-4128 GCA_038534255.1 Pseudomonadota bacterium | reverse complement strand
CGCCAGTGCCGCCCCGAAATAATACTCCAGTTGCCTGACCTTGTTTCCCCCGAGCGCGAGGCCGGTTTCATCGTCCCGTTTGATCCAGATGTCCGCACCGCCGATATCCGCCGTCAGGTTGGGACAGAACTCTAGCGGCGTCGGCGTGCGCGCCAGCCGCACACGCGGAATATCGGCGCGCGGATCATTTGAATGTGCGTCAGTCATGGCGATCACCGTGTTTCGGGATGATGCGGTGCCCTTCCCTAAAGCGTTCACACAGGCGACGCGAGCACGTCATGACGTAAATGACCGCGCAATGTCGCGCTGAGAGCTTGCAGACGCGCGCTAGTGGCAACACCGTCTGAATGCATTCGAATCCGGGAGACCTCGATGGACAATCGCGACGCGCGCCACACCCCGAAGATCGACCCCGGCGCGCGCGCGCCGCAGGCGCCGCTTGGCTTCGTCAATGCGGAGGCGTCCACCAACCCGGCGGGCGACGAATGGGCGGCGGCCGGCCTCCCCGCGCCGGACATGGACATTGTGCGCGCCTATCGCTTGGAGCGCATTCGCGAGCAGTTGCGTGAGCGCGATTTCGGTGGCTGCCTGCTTTATGATCCGCTCAACCTGCGCTACGCGCTCGACGCGACGAACATGCAGATCTGGACGATGCACAACGCCGTCCGTTACGCCTACATCGCCACCGACGGGCCGGTCATACTGTTCGACTTCCACGCCTGCGAACATCTGTCAGAGGATTATCCTCTCATCGATGAAACCCGCCCCGCGATTGCGTGGTTCTACTTCGGTGCGGGCCAGAACGAGATGGCGCGGGTCAAGGACTGGGCGAGCGAAATCGCCCACCTCGTGAACGCACACGGCGGCGGCAACAAACGGCTCGCCATCGACACCTGCGATCAGAATGGCATCTCGGCGCTCGAAGCCCATGGCATCGCATGTCACTCGAGCTTCGCGTTCTGCGAGGAAGCCCGCAAGATTAAGCATCCCGAAGAATTGAAGGCGATGCGCCGCTCGATCCTCACCTCGGAGATCGGCGCCGCCGAGATGTGGCGCGCGCTCAAACCCGGCATCACCGAAAACCAGCTTTGGTCGATCCTGCATCAGGTCAACATCGCGCGCGGCGGGGAATGGATCGAGACGCGGCTGCTGGCTTCGGGCGAACGCACAAACCCATGGATGCAGGAGTGCAGCGATCGCGTCATCGGCCCGGGCGACACGGTCGGCTTCGACACCGATCTTGTCGGCCCATACGGCTACTGTTCGGACATCTCGCGCACCTGGATTTGCCCCGGCGGCACCCCCACCAACGAGCAGATCTCAAACCACGCGATGGGGATGGACCAGATCGCCCACAACGCCGCGCTCATCAAACCTGGGCTCTCGTTCTTCGAGTTCGCAGCACAGGGCTACACGCTTCCGGAGGATTATTTCTCCCAACGCTACGGCGTCGTCGTTCACGGCGTCGGCCTGTGCGACGAATATCCCGCCGTCGCCTACCCGACCCCCGACAGCCCCGGCGCCTACGACGGCGAGTTCATCGAAGGCATGTGCATCTGCGTCGAGACGTACATCGGGCGCGTCGGCGGCAAGAGCGGCTGCAAGATGGAACGCCAGGGCGTCGTCACCGCCACCGGCTTCGAATTCTTCGATACCTTCCCCCTCGACCTCACCCCCGACATCGACACGTGGCGCACCAGCGTCGGGATCGGGTGAGGGAGACGAAAACCGCGCCTACGCTCTCAGATCATGACCTCGTCGCGGGAGGTGCCACTGTTGCGGGTCGCGGCCTGCGTGAGGCGGTCGGCGATGATGGCGATGATAGCCATGCCGATGCCGGCAACGATCCCGACGCCGAAGTCCGCGTCGCCAAGCCCGATATAGACTTGCTGACCGAGGCCATTGGTGCCGACGAGCGCGGCGATGACCAACATCGCGATACCATACATGATCGTCTGATTGAGGCCGAGCATCATGACCGGCCAGGCGAGCGGCACCTTGACCTGCCAGAGCAGCTGCCACTGCGTCGCCCCCATCGAGCGCGCGGCCTCAACGACTTCGGCTGAGACGTTGCGCAGCCCGTGCTCCGCATAGCGGATGGCCGGCACGATTGCGTAGGCCATGATCGCGAGCAGCGCGGTGAACTCACCAATCTTGAAGATCATCACAAACGGGATGAGAATTACGAACAGCGGCATGGTCTGCAGCGTGTCGTTAATCGGGCGCAGCACAGCCGAGACAGGCTTGAATTCCGCGGCCGCAATGCCGAGCAGTGTGCCGAGGCCGAACGACAGCGCGACCGCGAGCCCGCAGAGATAAACGCTCAGCATCGTTTGCGGCCACACGCCCGAGACGACCAGAAATAGCAGGCTGACCGCGGTGCCGAGCGCAAGCCGCCAGCCACTCAGTTGCCACGCGAGCAGGGTGGCAGCGCCAAGCACGGCGGGCCACGGCAACTGCGTGAGGCCGAAGAAAAGCGTGAGCAACGCGAGCGCCGTCCACACGCCGGCGCGCGGGCTCCATCGGGCAGCGGCCAGCAGCGAGATCGCGGCGGCAGCCACGACGTAGATCGCCTGCAGCGTGGCCGTGAATTCAAATCCCCACGAGAATGGAGAGATCGTCTGCTTCAGCCCGATCTTGAGCGGCAGCATGAGGAAGAAAAAGGCATACTGCTTGATGAGCGCGATGCTCGCAGCATACGTCACAGTCAACCATGTCACCGCATTGTTGAGGATGTCGGCTGGATAAAACTCCCACGCTTCCGGCCAAGCCTTGAGCGCCGGGACCGATTGCGCAAGCGCGAAGGCGGTGACCGCCGCGATGACCGTGATCATCAGAACCGGATGCTGTTTGTGAAAGGCGGTATCCGGAGCCACGTCATCGACCACATCGCGCGTGGCAAACCCTGCCGTGATCCGGTCCATCACCATGGCCATCAGCGCAATGACGATGCCGGCGAGCAGGCTCTCGCCAAACTGCGCCTTGCGCATGGTCGATAAAACCTCCCAACCGATGTCTGCCGTACCGCCAATAATCGAGGCGATAATGACCATCGAAAACGCCGCCATCGTCGTCTGGTTGACGCCGAGCAGCAACTGACGCTTCGCACTCGGCACGCGCACTTGCCAGAACAGTTGGCCGGGCGTCGCTCCCGACATGGCACCGGACTCGATCACCTCAGGCCCAACGCGGGAAAGACCGAGCATCGTGTTTCGCACCATCGGTGGAAACGCATACATGACGCTGGCGATCAGGCCGACCACAGGGCCGAAGCCAAAGAGCAAAAGTATCGGCAACAGATACGCGAACGCCGGAACAGTCTGCAGCAAATCCAGCAGCATCTCGATCGGCCGCCGCGCACGCGCGGAGAAAAATCCGAGTGTACCGAAACCGAATCCGATCATGACGGCAGCCGGCACAGAGACCGCGACCAATGCGAGCGAGTTCATTGATTCAGCCCAGTAGCCAATGACCAACATGTAGAGCATCGTCGCCAGCGTGAATGCCGCAAGCCGCCACCCGGTTGCAGCCCACGCGAGGCCGGTAAAGATGATCACGGTCACGGGCCATGGCAGAAACGCCAGCAGGTCCCGCACAAGACGCATCGGCACATCCAGCGCGGCGGAGATCGCCCGGAAGAACGGCCCGCAAAACGCAACCACCGTGTCCATCATCGCGTTCAACTGCGCCTGCACGGGGAGCGTCAACGCCTCCGGATATGTCTTGAGCCAAGCGACTTGCGGGAAGGCAAAGAGCGCGAGCACGGTGAATGCGAGCAAGGTCAGCCAGGCGAGGGTCGTCGTATCGGAACGCGTTGTCATCGCACGGCTCCCGCCAGCGGCGCTGCCACATCCGTCGGCGTTGCAGCGGCGTTCTCGCCCTCCCGCGCCAGCGCTCCAATCACCGAGCGGGCCGTCACCGTGCCGATCGCGGCGCCGTCGCGCATGACGGTCAACCCGCTGTCGGAGCGGTTCAGTTCAGGCAGGAGATCTTCAACGGTGGTGCGCGCGTCGATTTTCTTGTGGTCGGACGCATCACCGTTGGTTGCTGCCACATCTGGATCGATAACGTCCCCGGCTGTCAGCACGCGGACCATCGGTACATCGCTCGTAAACTCGGCCACGTAAT
>JBCAXC010000257.1:0-4143 GCA_038534255.1 Pseudomonadota bacterium | reverse complement strand
ACCGCGATTTCTCAGATGAGCGTCGGACAAATCTGCTTCGTCACCGTGCCACCGTCGCTGGCGTACGGCGAGTCTGGGTACTTGCCGGTGGTGCCACCCGATTCGACGCTGGTGTTCGAGGTCGAACACCAGCGTGGCGTCGTGGCGCGAAAGGCCGGCGCCACCATTTTCCTCTTTGACGAACAAGGCGGAGAGACCGAGGTCCGCCACATCAGGCCAGAGCTCGCGCGGGATGGTGCCTGCGTCTTCCCAATCCCGGGCGTGCGGCGCGATGCGCGACTGCCCGAAATCGTGCGCCATGTCGAAGATGGCGGCCTGTTCGCTGTCGAGGCTCATGGCAAGCGGCTCCCTGTTGCGCCCGTTTCGCGCTGTCCATGCTGCTGTCTATCACAGGTTCTGCGGATGGGTGGCGGAAGCTGACGAGGGGCAGCAATTGTGAGCCGGCTCAAGCGCAAGGACGCGTTGCAGTGTCGGGAAGCGAATGGGTGGCGGTGACATCATGCGCATAGATCCAGTCCTGCTGGCGCTGGAGCAACGCAGGCGCCGCGTGTCCGATGAGTTGCAGGACGCGATAGACGAGGCCCGCGCTCACGGGTCCGGAACGATGGAACATGTCGAGGTTGCGACCGGCGCGCCGCTGGACCGCGGCTGTGCGCGTCTGTCTGGCCGCTTCATAGCCAGTGAATGCACTCTCGATGTCCTGCAAGGCCAACGGGGCGTTCGTGCACCGTTGGTGAAGTTCGGCCGCGAGAATCCAGGCGTCTTCAAGTGCCATTGCGGCTCCTTGCGCCATTGACGGCAGCATCGGATGTGCTGCGTCGCCAAGGAACGTCACCCGACCTTCGGACCACTGCGTCATGGGTGCGCGGTCGTACAATGGCCAGCGATAAACCTCCGTCGCGCTGGCGACTGCGCTCGCAAGGGCGGGATGGATGAGGGGTGTCATGGCGAAGCGGTCCCGAAACGCGGACGGTTCTACGGTGCGACTCCACCCCTCCGCACTCTCAGCTTCTTCCTCGATGATACCGACGATGTTGAGGAGCCTGCCACCGCGGACCGGGTAGGTCACAACGTGTCGCCTGTTGCTCGCCCAGACATTTATCTCCTCGGTGTGGGGGGCGGATGCGCGGCCATGCGTTGCGGTACTGCGGGGCACCAATGCCCGCCACGCGACTTTGCCTGTGAAGCGCGGGGCACCATCGCCAACGATGTGCGCACGGACGGTGGATTTCAATCCGTCGGCGCCGATCAACGCGGTGCCGTTCACTGTTTCGCCGTTGGCAAGGTGCGCGGCAACGCCGTCCGTATTCTGCGTGATGCCGACCACTTCGGCAGAAGAAGCGATGGTGGCGGGAAACTCCCGGTTCACGGCCTCATGGAGTGCTGCCAGCAAATCAGCGCGGTGCACGACCCAATAGTCTTCTCCCCAGCGGCGACGGGCAGTCGCGCCGACTGGGAGAGAAAAAATCACCTTTGCGCTTGCAGCATGGCGAACCGTAACATTCTGAGGCTCGCAGCGCGTCTGGCGCAGCGTATTAGCGACGCCGAGGGCGCGTAGAACACGCATCGCGTTCGGGCTGAGTTGAATGCCGGCGCCGACATCCTCGAAATGCTGCGCGCGCTCGAACACGCGGCAGGGCATGCCGAGACGCTGAAGCAGCAGTGCGCTTGCGAGGCCACCGACGCCACCACCGACAATGATGATGCACATCGCCGTCGTCCGGTCGCTATGGCAGACGGATCGCGCCGTCGAGACGTACGGTCGTACCGTTCATGTAGGGATTTTCCGCGATGGCACGCACCATCCTGGCAAACTCCGACGGGCGCCCGAGGCGCTTTGGGAACGTGACCTGCTGGCCGAGTGCGTCCTGCGCCTCCTGCGACAGCGAGTTCTCGAACATCGGCGTCAAGAAGAGACCCGGCGCAACGGCGTTCACGCGGATGCCCGAGAAAGCGAGGTCGCGCGCCATCGGCAGTGAGGATGCGGCAACACCGCCTTTCGATGCCGCGTAGGCCGCCTGACCCTTCTGGCCATCGAATGCGGCCACCGATGCCGTGTTGATGATCGCGCCGCGCCCGCCATCTTCATCCGGATCATTTTTCTCCATGTGGATGGCTGCGAGGCGCGCGACGTTGAAGCTGCCGACCAGATTGATGTCGATGGCCTTGCGATAGGTGTCCAGGGGGTGCGCGCCGTCCTTGCCCGTGGTCTTTGTGGCGAAGGCGATCCCGGCGCAGTTCACGCAGAGGTCGAGGCCGCCGAAGGCTGCGACGACGGCATCCAGCGCTGCTGCGACGCTGGTTTCATCGGTGACGTCGACGTCCTGAAACCGGACGTTGTCACCGAGTTCGGATGCGAGGGCGGTTCCGCGTTCGCCGTCCCGGTCGAGGATGGCGACGCGCCCGCCGGCGCCTGCAATCTCACGGACAGTCGCTTCGCCAAGGCCCGAGGCGCCGCCTGTTACAACGGCGCGTACGTCTGCAAATTGCATGGGTTTCTCCGGACGGATGATGGTGCGCGCGGTATGGCTACGGCGGCATTGGTGTAGAGCAGCGACGCGGGAGCGTCCATCGCTTGGAGCGGTTCATAAGCGCTTCGCCGCTAGTGAAACTGTCGCGCTTTCGGGATGATGGTGACGTCGCGTGGGTGGCGACGGCTCGCGCCCGGCCCCGGGATCGGCTTCACGACCTCATCGGCGTGGCTCAGCGGAAAGCTGACCGTGCGTTCGCTCAAAAGGCCGAGCGCGGACGAATGATCCTCGAGCTGATCGACGACGAGGTGCACCACGCTGTCGTGCGCCTGAATGCGGCCGCGGGCGAGCACGAGCCGACTGCTCATCGCGATTCTGCGGAAAGTCTCGAAGGTGTTCGGCCAGATCACGGTGTTGGCCACGCCGGTCTCGTCTTCGAGCGTCATGAACATCACACCGCGCGCTGTCCCCGGGCGTTGCCGCACCAGAACGACGCCCGCAACATTGACGCGCGTGCCATCCGGCAGGCCGGTTGCGACACTGGCGGGCGCGCAGCCGAGCTCTGTGAAGTGCGTTCGCAAGAGGCCCATCGGGTGCGCTTTCAGCGAGAGCCGCACCGTCTGATAGTCCGCAATGACATGCTCGGACAGCGGCATCTCGGGGAGCGCAATGTTCTCCTCGCGGCCCTGATCGTCGGTCTCGGCGGCGGCGAACAGCGGCAGTGACTTGCTGCGCGCCAGGCCGCGGACCTTCCAGAGTGCGGCGCGGCGGTCGAGGCCGATGGAGCGAAATGCATCGGCATCGGCCAGTTTTTCGAGCGCACCAACGGGCAGCCCGGTGCGCCAGTTGATCTGTGCGATGTCGCTGAACTTTTCTTTCCTCGCCTCGACGAGCTGGCGCGCGTGATCTTCACGCAGACCGGTGATCTGGCGCATGCCGAGGCGGACGGCACAGCGGTTGTGGGGCGCAGCCGGATCGTACGTCGCAGGGGGCTCGAGCGTGTTGTCCCAGTCGCTCATGTTGACATCGACGGGGCGCACTTCAACGCCGTGCTCTCGGGCATCACGAACAATCTGGGCAGGCGCATAAAATCCCATCGGCTGCGAATTCAGGAGCGCACAGGCGAAGACTTCCGGGCGATGGCATTTCAGCCAGGACGACACATACGCGAGCAGCGCGAAGCTGGCGGAGTGACTCTCCGGAAAGCCGTATTCCGCGAAGCCCTTGATCTGGTCGAAACACTGGCGGGCGAACGTCTCATCATATCCGCGCCCGGTCATGCGCGTAATCATGAGTTCCTCGAACATATGGATGGTGCCGGCGCGGCGGAACGTGGCCATGGCCCGGCGCAGTCCGTTCAGCTCTGCGGAGGTAAATTGCGCAGCTTTCATCGCAAGTGTCATCGCCTGCTCCTGAAACAGGGGCACGCCGTAGGTCTTGCCGAGGACGCCGACCAATTCGTCTTTATCTCCGTGTGCCGGGTCCGGCGAGGGAATGACACAAGGCTCCAGCCCCGCGCGCCGGCGCAGATATGGATGGACCATGCCGCCCTGGATCGGCCCTGGCCGCACGATCGCGATCTCGATCACCAGATCGTAGAAGACCCGCGGTTTGAGCCTGGGCAGCATGCTCATCTGGGCGCGGCTCTCGATCTGGAAGACGCCGAGCGTGT
>JBCAXC010000256.1:0-4158 GCA_038534255.1 Pseudomonadota bacterium | reverse complement strand
CAAACTCGAGCGATCGGTTCTGGCTGTCACTGACCGCGTCGTATTCGCCAGCGCGCAGCAGCCGCGAAATGTCCGGCAGCAACACAACCCCGATCGCAATGCCGATGATCCCGAGCGGCAGCTGATACAAGCGGTCCGCATAATACAGGTAGGCCACCGCACCGGCCTGCAGCGATGCGATCATCGTGCCGACCACAATGTTGATCTGCGTGACACCACCCGCGATGACACCCGGCACGCCGAGTTTGAAGAACCGCTTGACGTCGGACGTGATCCGCGGCCGCCGCAGTGTCAGCCCCATCCCGGCGCGCTGTGCTGCGATGGCCAGCAGCGCCAGTTGCAATGCGCCCGCGATCGCAACACCGAGCGCAAGCAGATAGCCAGCGTTCGGCTGGTTCTGAAATCCGAGCGACCACGCCAGCACCATCGCCGCGATCAGCACAATGTTGAGGAGGACCGGCGCTGCGGCTGCTGCCGCGAACCGGTTGAGTGCATTCAGCACACCGGAGAGCAGCGCCACGAGTGACATGCACAGCAGGTAGGGAAACGCTATCCGCGTCAGCGCGACGGTAAGATCGAACTTGCTCGGATCTTCGAGAAATCCTGGCGCAAGGACCACCAGCAACCACGGCATTGCAAGCTCGGCGAGCGCCGTGAGGACAAGCAGCGTAAACAGCAGAACCGCCAATGCTTCCTCAGCGAAGGTTCGCGCCGCCTCGCTGCCCTCACCCTCCAACTTCTTCGCGAACAGCGGGATAAAGGCAGCATTGAAGGCCCCCTCACCAAAGATCCTGCGAAACAGGTTCGGGAAGCGAAACGCCGCCACGAAAGCATCGGCCACCGGCCCCGTCCCGAGCAGTCCTGCAACGAGAATATCGCGCACAAACCCGAGCATGCGGCTGAGCATCGTGAAGCCACCGACCGTGGCAAAGGCGCGATAGAGTTTCATGGCGGCTCGGTAGCGGATACCTGCCGCACGCGGCAAGGCGTGCAGTTGGCAATGCTGGGCAAATGCAAACGTCAGTGCGGCGTCTGCACACCGGCGCAGATATCAGATCTGGGCAAGCAGTCCGGGCGTCACCTGGTTGAGGTCGATGTCGATGTCCGGATCGAGTACCGGGCGGATCGCCTCGGCGATAACGGCGCGTCGACGCGGGTCAGATATTTTCTTGCCGAAGAGATCGGTAACGTAGAAGACATCGACAATTTTTTCTCCGTACGTACTGATGTGCGCAGAGTTGATGTCGAGGTTGAGCGTCGAGATCGTCCGCGTAAGCTCATGCAGCAGCCCGGGCCGGTCCAGCCCCTCCACCTCGATTACGGTAAAGTCGTCCGAGATATCATTGTCGACATGCACTTGCGGCGGCACGGAAAACGCCCGCGCACGTCCCTTAGCCTCCGCATTCTCCGGCACGATCTGGTCGAGATACGTCTTGCCTCGCAGCAGTCCCTCGATCGTGTCGGCAATCCGCCCAACCCGACGCAGCTCATCGTCATCACGATCGAACGCCCGCTGGATGATAAAGGTGTCGAGCGCAATCCCGTCCCGCGTCGTATAGATCTGAGCGCCAGCAATGTTCGCGCCTGCCGCCGCACATGCCCCCGCCATCACCGCCAGCAGGTTGGGATGGTTCGGCGTGAGGATCGTGAGCTCGGTCGCGTCCTTGAATGCGTCCGTCTTGTAGTCGGTCGCGAACGCGAGTTCCTTACGGGTTGCGTAGTCGAGCAACCTGGCATCGCCGACCTGGCGCTCCGTATCGGTGCGCAGCCAGTAGCTCGTGTAATGCCGATCGATGATCCGCTCGATCGCATCCTCATCGCTTGTCACCATCGCCTCGCGGAACGCCGCCTGCGCCTTCGCCACCCGTTGCGCCCTGCTCATCTTCACGTGGCCGCCAGCCAGCACAGGCTCCGTCTCATAATAGAGCGTGCGCAGAAGCTGCCCTTTCCATCCGTTCCAGACACCGGGTCCGACCGCGCGAATGTCTGCAACCGTCAGCACCAGCAACAGCCGCAACCGCTCCATCGTCTGGACCACATCGGCAAAGTCCCGAATGGTCTTCGGGTCACTCAGATCGCGGCTCTGGGCCACCTCGCTCATCGTCAGGTGTTCGCGGATCAACCACGCGACGAGGTCCGTCTCGGCATCATCGAGGCCAAGCCGCGGACACAGCTCGCGCGCGACTTTTTCTCCGGCAATCGAGTGGTCCTCGTCCCGCCCCTTCGCGACGTCATGCAGAAACGCGGCGACGTAGAGCGCGCGCTTGTTGCGGATCGCAGGCAGTATCTCGGCGGACAGCGGATGATCCTCGTCCAGCGTCCCGCGATCAATCTCGGAGAGGATGCCGACAGTGCGGATCAGGTGCTCGTCCACCGTGAAATGGTGGTACATATTGAATTGCATCATCGCGACAACGCGCCCGAACTCGGGAATAAATCGCCCGAGCACACCCGCCTCGTTCATGCGGCGCAATGCATTTTCCGCGCTGGCTTTTGAGGCCAGCAGATCAACGAAGATCCGGTTTGCCTCGGGGTTGGTGCGCAGTGCATCGTCAATCAGGTTGTGTGATTCCCGCACGAGGCGCAGCGCGGCGGGATGAAATGACACCCCGATTTTCTCCGCTTCCGCAAAGAGGCGAACGATGTTGAGCGGATCGCGCGCGAACACCTCCGGGTCTTCCACGGAAATGCGTCCGTTCTCGATTCTGAAGTCTGTCTCCCGACGAAGCTGCAGCCGTCGACGCCACATCATCGGCGCCAGAATGCGATCAAGCGTTGGCGCGGCGATCAGCTGTTTCATCTCCAGATCGGCGCACACGACGCGGGTCAGATCCCCGACTTCCTTGGCGATGAGAAAGTAGTGCTTCATGAAGCGCTCAACGGCACGCAGACCGCCGCGCTCGACGTAGCCAAGCCGCTCCGCCATCTCCATCTGCACATCAAACGACAGGCGCTCCTCCGCGCGGCCTGTCAGGAAGTGCAGCGTGCACCGCACCGTCCAGAGAAAGTCTTCACTTCGATTAAAGGAAGAAAATTCCTGTTCCGAGAATACACCGGCATCGACCACTTCATGCTGATTCGGGTTGGGGTTGCGTAGATAGCGGATCAGCCAGTGCAGCGTATTGAGATCCCGAATGCCGCCTTTTCCCTCCTTCACGTTGGGCTCCACGACATAACGCGAGGCCCCGGAACGGGTGTGCCGTTTCTCGCGCTCCTGCATCTTCGCATCGATGAAATCGCGCGCGGTCCCGGTCACGACCTCCTTCTGGAAGCGTGCCTCGAGCTCATTGTAGAGCGCGCGGTCACCGAAGATCAGCCGGGCATCCAGAACCGAAGTGCGGATCGTAATGTCGGACTTGGCGTAGGCGATCGCCTGATCGGCATTACGCACAGCATGGCCGACTTTGAAATCCAGATCCCAGAGCAGATAGAGCATGTACTCAACAACACTCTCGCCCCAGGCCGTCTGCTTGTAGGGGAGGAGAAAAAGCAGGTCGATGTCAGAGCCCGGCGCCAGAAGTCCACGGCCATATCCACCGGTCGCAACGATTGCCATACGCTCGGCATCGGAGGGGTTGGTCGCGCGGTAGACGTGCGCCGTCGTGTAGTCGAAGATCAGCTCAATCAGTTGGTCCTGATAGTCGCTCAGTTCACGCGCACACCGCAGACCGCTGCGATGCGCAACGAGATTGATTTCCGCGTTCACCCGCGCCTCGGCGATGTCGGTCTTGAGATAGGCGAGCACGGCCGGGCGCGCAGCCTGCGCATCCTCTCCCGCATCGCGAAACAGCCGTGTCAGTGCCGCGCGTTCGTTGGCGCGATCAAAGGGCGAAATCACATCTCCGGGCGACGCATCGAAGACACGGACAGAAGCTTCACTCATGTCTCGCTCAGCTCCTTGAGGCGATACAGCACGTCGAGCGCCGCGCGTGGTGTCAGGCTGTCCGGATTGATGTCGCCGAGAGCCTCGGTCAACGGCGTCGCCGCCTCAAGTGTGCCGGGCAGATGGCTTGCGGGGCGAGAGGCCGCAAAGAGCGGGAGATCGTCGATCAGCGCCTCGCGCGGCTGCGCCCCCTCTTGATCCTCGAGCAGCGTCAGAATTTCGCCTGCGCGCGCGATCACGTCGTGCGGCAGCCCGGCAAGACGCGCAACCTGGAT
>JBCAXC010000255.1:0-4173 GCA_038534255.1 Pseudomonadota bacterium | reverse complement strand
CTCGAGATCCACACGATCCGTGTTGACGGTAACGAGGGGAATGCCCTGCTGACCGGTGCGCGGGAGGACGTAGTTGCGACCCGTGAAGCGGACGGATGCGGACCGATCACGGACATAGATCGTCAGGGGCGCGGTCTTCAGCAGCGTTTCGCCGATCTGCGATGGCAGGCCGGCGCGCACGGTGATCGCGTAACGCTCTCCGTGTGTGAAGCCGTCGAGGCAGATCTGGCGACCTTCAGCGCGCACGGCGGCGGGGTCGCTGCCGTTGACCGAGAAGAATTGTGCGAAGTCGATGTCGCGTTTCGCCAGGGCTTCCGAGAAACGGACACACACCCGTGGGCGCACAGCATCTGCCTCGACATCGTAGTTGACGATGCGGAACCCTTTTTCTGCGCGCAGGGACGTATATGCCGCGCGAACTTCAGGAATTTCCAATAGATCGAGGCTAGCCTTGAACGCGTTGATGGCGGGCCGGAATTGTGAGCGGCCACGCAACGACCGTGCGACGATCGCGAGCGCGCGGGCTTTCATGCCTTTGCGCGTCGCCAGCTCATAGGCGCGGTAGGCTGCGCCGCCCGCGTTGACGCGGAGATTATATTTTTCCTGATTGCTCGCCGGGTTCGTGACGGCCTCAAGCGCCTGAGCCAGGCCGAGCCATGCGGTCGGGTTCTTGCCATCCAGCGTGACGGCGTCAGCGTAGTGATCGATCGCTGCGCGGAAGTTGCCGGCATTCATCGCCTGACGCGCGAGGGCGCGGGCCCGCCGGAACGAGACGCCCGGGGCGACAACACGTTTTGCGACGAACTTGCGGTAGCGCGCGGCATCGGTCGCAGCGATACGGCTCCTGAATCCCGGCTTCGCCGTCTGCGCAGGCTCAGCCGCCCGTGCCTCAGAACGATGCAGTTGCGACACCGGAGAAAATGTGGGCGCTCCGCAGGTGAGCGCGAGTGCTGCGGCGCCTATGGTGCTGACGCGCAGCCATGACGCAGAGACAGATTGGCGAGCGGTGGGGGAAACGGGCGACATTCCGAGCCTCATCAGGTCACGGTTTACGCTCCCCAATGCGGCCAACGGACCGCAGCGCTCACCAGGCGATTTTGCCTATCGTGACTGCAAGGTTGGCGAAACTTCGGCTGTAGACAACCCGAAGCAGCGCGATGGAGCACATCGGACCGAATTGGTGCGCGCTGACCGGATTTGACGGCTGAATGACGGGCATAAAAAAACCCCGCAGCCAGTGCGGGGTCCTTCGACGTGTCTTACGCATGCATGGGATCGCCATGCTCGCACCGCGTGAAACGTCAGTGCCGTTTCGGGAGCTCGATGCCGCGACGACCGCCGGCCTCGTCGCGGAACACACCGGCAAGCGCTTCGTTGGCGTCGAACAGATTCTTCGGCTTTTTCGCGGGCTGCCGGTTTGCAACCGGCCGTGCGCACCGCCAGATGTTCTCGAAGCTGCGCATGGCCTGCACGGCGGACGGCTCACAGAATGTGTTGAACGTCTCCAGCGCATCGCGCGTTGCAGGGTCGCGGCGCATGCTGTCGCCGTACCAGCTCAGACAGTGCCCGAGGACGAGCTGCTCATGGGCATCGACGAGTGCCGGGTTTGCGGCCCAACGCACGGCATTGACAAGCGGGGTGCCACCAGCGGCGCGGTGGGTGCCGTCATACCAGGTGGTGAGATGATCACCAGCATCGATGTTCGAGAAAATGACGCGGATCGCGACGCCGGCCTGTTCCAGATCGTCGAAATTGGCGGCGAGTGCTTGCGCCACAGGCGATGCGGCTGAACGCGTGACGAGTGCGATCCGACGCTGGCCCGGACGACCGGCCCAATCGGACTGCGAGCGATCGAGGTAAACGCCGATCAGTTGGTCGATCCGCTCTTGTTTTTCTTTTTGTTTAACGAGCTGTTGGTTTCGCATGGACGCACTGCGCTCCTGAATTTCACTGTACACGCTCGCCCGAGCCAACACCGGCTCAGCGATTTGCCCAGACCTTGACCCGCCCAGATTGCCTGCGGGCGGTTAAGGAAAGATTGCCCGACGCGCCGTTTTGGAACTGTGTTTTCAACGCGCCGGGTGATGGTTCGTCTGATAACGTCAGCGACGCTTGCTGCGTTTGTCTTCGCGGCCGTACCAGCTGGTGATGTTTTCAATCATCTGATCGTCGAACGGCTCGGCTGGCGCGCCGAACTCCGGCTCCTGACGTTCCTGCTCCTTGCGCTTGGCAATCCGCTTGGTGACCGGTGCCGCGCGGGAGGTGAGGATGCTCGGCAGATCAGTCGGCTCATCAAGAAGAGAGAGCTGCGTCGGCGTCGTTTCAGTCGGAGCGAGGTTGGCGGATGGAGCCTGCTGCGCGCTAGGTTGCTGGCCTCTTTGCTGGGCTGGCTGCTGCGCGTGGTGTGCGGCCAGAGCTGTGAACGCGATCTCCTGATCTGAGGTCGCTGGCTGCGGTGGCGTTGCGGTCTGGGCCGAGTGCGCCGGGGCCGGGCGCGCCTGCATCTCGCGCGGGTCGATACGCCGGGCATCGGTAGGGCGGTGCTGGGCCTGATGAGGCTGCGCTTGACGCGGCTGGACTGTCCGCGGCTGGACTGTCCGCGGCTGGACCGGGCGCGGCTGCATTGGCCGCGGCTCAATTGGTCGGGGCTGGGCGGCGACCGGCGGGGCCGGCTGGATGCGCAGGTTTGCGGGTAATGCGTCGTGGACCTGAATGGCGGGCATTTTTTTCTCCTCGTTGTTGGCTTCAGGTTGTGAAGCGGTTTCAGCATCGCGTGCTGACGTCTGGTCTTCATTGCCAGGCGATTTGTGTTTGCCGGTCTCGTGTGCGGTCCATGCCGTTGCAGCACGATCCAACAGAGACACGGTCTTCGGCGCGGCACTGGTCGGGACGGACGGAAGAGCCGGGCGCGAGCGCGGTGCCTCAGGTTCCGGCTGCGGTGCATGAAATGCGACCGGGGCCGCAAATGTCGGTGCCGCGGTCTGATCGTTCGCGGCCATTGCTGCGATCGGTGCCGATGGGGTCAGCGCAACGGGTGCTGGCGTCAGCGGCACGACAGGTTGCGCTGACGCGGCAGTGCCAACCGGGGCGACCGGAGCAACGTGCGTCGCGGGCGCCACTCCGATGTGTGAGGCGGGCACAAACGCACCATTGACGACAGCCTGCTGCTGCTCGGGCGTGTCAGCCTGCGCCAGCACGGACGGGTTCGGCAGCACATGTTCCGGCGTGCGATCAGCCTCTGCGTGGAGCAGGTGGACCTTGCGGTCTTTCGCTATCGCTTCGCGACGCTCGGCCTCCTGACGTTCGTAAGTCTGGTTGAACAGCGTCTCGTCGATCTCGGAGGCGATGTCGCGCTCGAAGGCTTCGGTCGCTTCGCGCTCAGCCTTTTTTTCCTCCGTCTCGACGTGTGCGTCATCCAGCGAAGGCGCTTGCGTGTCATCGACCGGTTCCGGATGCGCGGCGAGCTTCGGTGTGTCGCTGGCGAAAATTTCACCTTCGAGACGCTTGCGCGCCTCAACACGCTTGGCCGCACCCATCATCGCCGAGAGCATCCAGTCCTGCCACTGGTCCTTCTCGAAACGATAGAGCCGGTACGACTCAGCCTCGTGGAATTTCGATCCCTGGCTGCGAAGTTTTTTCTGCACGTACGAGGTCGTGAACAGCGGGGCGACCACGCGGCGGTAGACCTTGTCGTTCTCGAAGCTAGTGAAAAGGTTGGCGAGAAGTTGCGCCTCGGTTGCCGCCTCGGGATCGAGATCGCTGACTGACGACGGGTCGGTG
This sequence comes from Pseudomonadota bacterium, assembly GCA_038534255.1. Taxonomy (GTDB): domain Bacteria; phylum Pseudomonadota; class Alphaproteobacteria; order Rhizobiales; family CALHAX01; genus CALHAX01. Next base: position 393 of record JBCAXC010000255.1, on the reverse strand, counting down.
CCATTCATCGGGATCGCGGCATAGTAGACACCGCGGACATCGAACACGACATGACGGAACACCTCGAAGACGTCGCGGATTTCCTCGTCCTGATGGATGTCGCGGAAGCGCGAGAGGATTTTGATGACCGGGCCATCCTGTGCGCTTCCCATCTTGTGCTCGAGCCACTGGAAGCCCTGCATCGGGCGGCTGACCGAGACGAGCAGCAGACAGAAATCGACGAAGAGCGCAATGAAGAGCGGGATCCAATCGCGATCGCCGAGGCCGGGCTGGAGCGCCATGATCTGACGCTGCTGGGCGTTGTTGCGGACAGACTGCACAGCACGCTGTTGTGCGGCGCGAAGTTCATCCGGGGTCGGTGGCAGCTTGAGGGTTGCAAGACCGGAAATTGTC
>JBCAXC010000254.1:0-4177 GCA_038534255.1 Pseudomonadota bacterium | reverse complement strand
ACGCGGGTTTCGCCGGAACGATTGGCCGCCCTTCGCCTTCTACTTCCGGGCCGCCTGTCGTTTTTACTCCGCAGGCGCGCAGGTAATCTGTTCGATATGACGCGCCGTCTGTGCGGCGTTGGCGATGCCGGTGATTGGCGCGCGCACGACCGCCAGCCCGACGGGGTCGTTGACGCGGAGGGTAATTGTGTCGCTCTTGGCGCGCGTGCTGTCCGCTGCCGTATCGACCTGCTCGGTTTCCGAGCGTGGGCGGTTCAGCAGGAGATCGAGCGTCGGGCGTTTGACGTCCCTTCCGGCCAGCACATAATAATTCTGGCTCATGCGATCATAGAGACTGACGGTCCAGAACGGTCCGATCTTCGGCAGGCGCAGCGCGACTGGGCCCTGCGAGAGATCAAACCGGCAGAGCGCGTAATATTCATCTGGCGACATGTAGGGCAGCGCCTGGCCGGTGGGCGAGGCGAGCGGTACGGGCTGTAGCGTATTGATCGGCAGCTGGCGCGCGACGCGGAGCCAGGCATTATTCTCGGACAGGCCGGGCAGGGTGAAAATCGCAACAATATGCACGATCGCGCCAAAGACGAGGGCGGCGATCAGTGTGGTGATGCGAATGCGCGGGAGCCAGGAGATCGTCATCGGCAGCGCAATCTTTTGATATCCGGCAACGTGCGGGTGATGTCTTCGTCGCGTGACCCGGTTGGGTTGCGAAACATCCGGTAGACGAGTTCGACCTGGTAGTCGCTGTCGACGGGGAGCCAGTTGCCGGGCGAGGGTTCGCTCGAGAGCAAGATCCGCCAGGACCCGTCGGGCGCGCGCATCACGGTGTTGGCGTTGAAGGCGTAGCGCGCGGCGGCATTCTCCATCAGGTTGCCTGCGCCGTCGTAGGCGGCGAGTGACCACCAGGCCGCTTCGCCGTCTGAGCCGCGGACTTCATAGTCGCACTCGCTGTCAATGCGGCTGCCCTCGTTGTCGCGCAGGGTGCGGAAGTAAAGCACGGCCTTCGACATGACGGGCAGGCCGCCTGAGCGCGTGACGTGCGCGCGGGTATAGGGGTCCGCGGTGGCGAGGCCGATGTTGGTCCATGTTTTCCACGGCCCGGCGGTGACGGAGGAAAATGTCGTGCCGCGCTCAACCATCAGCCAGGCCGAGCCGAGGCCGACGAGCAGGCTGAGCACGATGAAGACGAACACGTTGGCGATCAGGTTCATGAGATCAGTTCGCGGACTGCGGAAGATATAGCCATGGCCGGTGCGTGATCAGCCGGGAGTCTGGCGCGGGGTCGCTCGACGTTCGGCGCGATCGTCCGGGCGCAGGCCCGTCGCGTCTTGCGGTGCGATTGCCAGCAAGTCCTTGGATAGCGCTTCGAGCACCTCACGCGTTTTGCCCGGCAGCGCATTGCGATTGCGCGTCTCGTCTTCAGCGCGCTCCGGGTTCGCTGCACGCAGCGCGGCGAGGCGGGCGCGCTCCTCGCGCTGTGTCGGATGGACGGGCAGGCCAGCAAGTTGCGGAATATCCATCGAGCGGTGCGCGAGGGTCATGAACTGGTTCCAGGCCTGCGCTGGAAGGTTGCCGCCGGTCACCCGGTTGGTCGGGCGATAGCTGTCGTTGCCGAACCAGACCCCGGTCACGTACTGCCCGGTGTAGCCCATGAACCAGGCGTCGCGATATGAGGAGCTCGTGCCGGTTTTGCCGGCGGCATATGTGAAGTCGAGATTGGCGCGGCGTCCGGTGCCGCCGGTGACGACCCGCTGCATCATCTGATTGAGCTGGGCGATGACGGTCTTGTCGAACAGTCGCCGAGGCTCGGGCTCATCGCGCTCTCGGAGATAAACGGTCTCGCCCGTTGCGATGCTCGTGATTTCTGTGATGGCGTAGGGTTTGGTCTCCAGTCCGCCATTGGCGAACGGGACATAGGCGGCGGTGTGCTGAAGCGCCGTAATGCCAGTGTCGCCGAGCGCCATGGTGCAGCTCGAGCGCACGCCCTTGATCCCCAATTGCTCGACCAGTTCGAGAACGCGTTTGCGTCCCACCGAGTTTGTCAGGCTGACAGCGATCGTGTTCGTGGATTTCGCGAGTGCGAGAGACAGCGGCATCCGGCGCCCGCTCGCTCCACCGGAGTAGTTTCGCACGTAGTGCCTGCTGCTGCACCGTACCGCTGCGTCTCTCACCCGTGTCGATGGTGAGAAGCCGTTCTGCAGGGCTGCCAGGTATACGTAAGGCTTGAAGGATGAGCCGGGTTGTCGTCTCGCCGAGGTCGCACGGTTGAACTGGCTGTCGCCATAGTCTTTTCCTCCGACGATGGCGCGAATGGCGCCGTCGTGTTCAATGGAGACGAGCGCGCCTTGATCAACGCGTTTGGACCGGCCGAACTGTCGAACCGTGGAGGTGATGGTGTCCTGCGCGACCTTCTGCATGCGCTCATCGACCGTGGTGCGGGCGGTTACAATGAAGGTTTCCTTGCCTTTGAGCAGACGCTGCACCTCTTCGAAGGCGTAATCGAGGAACCAGTCGGGTGCGAACTCCTGGCTATTCTCCACGACGCGTGCGGGGTTGATCCGCGCGCCGTAAACCTGGCTCTCGGTCATGAAGCCGGCTTCGACGAGGTTATCGAGGACATCCTCGGTGCGGGCGCGTGAGGCTGCGAGATTGACGTGGGGTGCGAACTTGGTCGGGGCCTTGAACAGCCCGGCGAGTGTGGACGCCTCGGCCAGCGTCAGGTCCCGGACCGACTTGCCGAAATAGAACTGCGAGGCCGCCTCAACGCCGAACGCACCGCCGCCCATATAGGCGCGATCGAGGTAGTGCTTCAGGATGTCATCCTTCGACAGTCGCGCCTCGATCCAGATTGCGAGGAAGGCTTCCTTGATCTTGCGGTCAAGCGAGCGCTCGGAGGAGAGAAAAAGGTTTTTTGCGAGCTGCTGGGTGATCGACGAACCACCCTGGACGACGCTGTTGGCCTTTACGTTCGAGACGAGCGCGCGGAACGTGCCGATCACATCGATGCCAAAGTGGCTGTAAAAGCGTCGGTCCTCGGTTGCGAGCGTTGCATCGACGAGGGTCTTTGGAATCTCTTCAAGCGGCACCGCGTTGGATTGCAGAATTCCACGCTTGCCGATTTCCTTGCCGTCCTGATCGACGAAGGTGACGCTGTAGTTGGTTGCCGCGAGCCAGTTGCCCGGCGGGATCAGCTGATAGGCAGGCAGGGCCAACATCACCACGATCAATGTGCCGCCGATCGAGATGTTCAGCCCCTCGGAAAGCATCTCGACGATGAACTTGCGAATGCCGTTGACACGGAAGCGATCGAAGAACGCGCTCGCGGCGCTAAACCGGTTCTTGACGTCGAGCCAGCTCTCATGGAGCGATGAATCGATCCACGCATCGAGCGCCAGCCAGTCAATCAGCTGATCGCGCCCTCCGCGTTTGAACATCCAGTCGCTCATATCAGGCGTCCTTTTGTGCGGCGTCCCGTCATCGGCTCATTCTGCCTGCGATGCCGCTGCGTTTTCCGGCTGGTTGCTATACACCGATCTGGCGTGACGATCATACGAGACACAAGCAGTTAACTGTGACCAGAAACGAACACGAGAAATCCGAAGGGGCGCCGGTTGAGGCCGCTGTCGATGCATCATCGACGTCCGCTGCGCCACCTGCCGACATTGGGCATAGCAAAGTTCGCTTCTGGCAACAAAAGACGCTGGGCGAAATGACGTCGCAGGAGTGGGAGGCGCTGTGCGACGGGTGTGGCAAGTGCTGTCTGGTCAAGCTCATCGACGACGAGACAGAGGAGCTGCAGCACACGCGCGTTGCCTGCGAATTGCTCGATATCGGCAGTTGCCGGTGCGCGAACTATGCGGCGCGTCACCGTTTCGTGCCGGATTGTGTGAAACTCGATGCAGAAGCCGTGAGCACCATCGACTGGCTGCCTGAAACCTGCGCGTACCGGCTGGTGGCCGAGGGAAAAGACCTGGCGTGGTGGCACCCGCTTGTTTCAGGTGATCCGGAGACTGTGCATGAGGCTGGTGTGTCGGTGCGCGCGTATGCGATCAGCGAAAGCAAGGTCGATGATGACTATGAGCCTTTTTTTCTGAAAGACGCGCCCTGAAAGGTGTCAACGGAATACTGGTACTTATTTGATAATTCTTCGCAATACTTAGAAAAAAAACGTTGAACACCT
>JBCAXC010000253.1:0-4193 GCA_038534255.1 Pseudomonadota bacterium | reverse complement strand
GGTTGCGCGCGGGATCGGTCTCGACAACCGTATCGGTTCGAAATTCCTCCATGCGGGGCCCGGGTATGGCGGGAAGAAAATTGCGTTACTCGGTCTGGCGTTCAAGCCGAACACCGATGATATGCGGGAAGCGCCGTCACTCGCGATTGTCGGTGTGTTGCGTGCGGCAGGTGCCAGCATTTGCGCACATGATCCGGCCGCCATGGCGCAGGCGCGGCTGCTCAATCTGGATGTGAGCTACGCGGATACGCCGTACGCCTGTGCTGAAGATGCCGACGCGGTCGTGATCGTTACTGAGTGGAATGTCTATCGCGCGCTCGACCTGGACCGTCTGAAAGCCGCAATGCAGACACCGACGCTCGTCGACCTGCGTAACATCTATAGTCCGCAGGCCATGGCCGAGCTTGGATTTTCCTACACGGGTATTGGTGTCGGTCGCACAGCTTGAACGATTGCCTGCGCAAGCCTCACTCGAGATTGGGGCCTGGGTCGGCGATCTGCTGCAGGCGGAGTGATGCATGCCGCGCGACGCGGAGCGTGAGGCTCTTGCGGCGTGCTGCTGCGACTTTGTTTTCGGTGGCGTCCCGTACCATCTCCGCACCGAAGCGGTCCGCGATAATGAGCCCGGTATCCTCAGGCAGCACGTCTAGAGGAAAATCCGGAGCGACGGCAAAGTAGAACCGGTCGCAGTCCGCAAGATACTCCGGCCACTTCTGATCGACACGAAAGTCTGCCAGCGATGATTTGATCTCGACAATGATCATTTCGCCTTTGGGACCGAGGAGAAAAATGTCGGCGCGTCGCCCGCTTGGGAGTACGAATTCGCACAGCGGGGCATGATCGAGGGCTGCAAAGTGACGGCACACTCCACGCTGGATTTCGAGTGCCCGCTCGGACTGGCGGCCATCGCGCAACGGGTCACGGGCCAGTCCGACAAGGTCATGCAGCAAGCGGCTGTCCATACGGTTTCGGTCTCGCGTTTGGCTGAGGCGGTAAACACCGCTACTGCGACTTGAGGAAGTCACCCAGCAAACCGCCGAGCGGTTCCGCCGCGCCACCGGCCTGACCGCTTTGGCCGCCTTGGCCATTCCGGTTCCCGCCACCGAGGACGTTGTCGAGGAGGCCGCGAACCTTTTCCGACTTGATGGACTTGCGTGCCTTCTCGACGACGGTGTCGAGATTTTTTACAGCGTCTACAGCGCTCGCCGGATCATTCAGGACTCCGTCGAGATCGGGCGCAACTGAAGGCGCTGACCATGGTCCTTTGATGCGGAGCGGGATGGCAAAACCGCTGGAGTCACCTCCGCCCTGACCCTCGAGGGACGCGACAACCTTTGGATTCAACTGGTAGTCCAGCGCCCGTCTGCCAATGTCGACCTGACCGCGTCCTTGTGCGCGCAGAAAAGGCCCGACGAGAGAGAGGTCGCTGTTCTGCGCGACTCCATCTCGGATGTTGAACGACGCGGAGAGCGCACTGAAATCAGTTTTTTCTCCCGAGACGCGGTCGAAATTGCTGAACTGCCCCTGGCGGACGCCGCGCACCATCTTCGGGATATTCAGGCCTTCAATAGCGCCGTCGCGGAATGTGAACGATGTCGTGCCGACCATTGTTGAGACAAGCTGGCGCTGTGTGCGACCGCGCCCGGCGAGGTCAATGCGGGCCGCGGTTTTGCCAGAAAGCCAGTCGAACGCGGCGAACGCCTTGAGCAATGGCAGCGCCGCGACGTTACGGACCTCGAACTTGGCGTCATAGGACGTTTCTGGCGCGCGGGCGTCGAGCGCGAGCGTGCCCTGCGCGGTGCCGCCGTAGAGGCGAACCGGATTTGCGGAGACGTTCAACACGCCGGACTTCAAGGTGGCTCTCATGGCGCCGCCATCGAGCACGATGTCGTCATGGCGGAGGCGCTCGTATGCGACGCGAAACTGCGCATCGACGGATTTTAATCCGCTCAGGTCAAGAGGAGCGTTGCTCCAACCGGCGGAAGATTTCGGAGAAGGCGTGGTTGCCGCTGTTGGGCGTGCGGCTGGAGGATTGAGGAATGTGCGGGTGACGATCTCGCCGACCGTGACGTCTGCAGCGATGAACGGGACCCGGCCTGCGAGGCGTGCCTGCAATGCGCCCGTTCCTGCGAGATCGTTGATGCGGAAGGTCGCGTTGCGGAGTGTTGCTGAATCCGTCGTGGCTGAGAGGTCGCCTTTGAGGCTGGCGCTGCGGATCGGTCCGGCAGACGCGCTGTCTCCGCCCAGCCATCGTGACAATTGCGGTACTTGCGGCGCCTCCAGCACCAGCTTGCCGGCGAAACCCGAAGTCGGTGACGAGATAACGCGCCCATCGAGGCTGACGGATGCATCGGCAGTTTCGGACTGCAACGCGAGGGCGAATCCCCGGCCGGCGATGGCGTCAGCGAGCGATGTGACCGTAGCGCTCAAAGGCACGGTGCGTCCGCGCCAAGCGGCTACCCCCTCAACGGACAGCGGGGCGTCGAGCGCGTCGAGCTTCAGCGCAACGGAAATGCCCGAGACGGTCTCGTCCGTGCCTTTGCGGGCGTCGCGGTAACGGACGCTCCCATCCACGACGCGTACGTCACCAAGCTTGAGCCCACGAAGTCCGGCCGTGGCGCTCTCCTGCGCTGCGCCCTCGTTGCTGTTGTTCGCGCCGCTGTTGCGCACGAAGTCCTGCAGTTCGGGCGCAAGCTCCGGACCGACCGGCGGGGATGTGTCGGCAGGTTTGTCCGTTGCGAAATCCCACGTGCGGCGGCCTCGCGCGTCGACGTGCAGATCCACGACCAGCTGGTCGATCACAAACGCGTCGATTTGCAATGCGCGCTGCAAGAGGGCCGAGATCGGCATTGCGAGCGTCAAGGACCGCATGTCCATGAACGGCTCGGCGCGCGCCATCTCCGGCGGTGCGGACAGCGAGACGTCATTCAACGTGACGCCGATGGAAGGGTAGAATGCGAGGGACGTGCTGCCGCGGATTTCCAGCGTGCGCCCGGTCTGGCGTTTCACGGCGGCGATGGCCTGATCGCGCAGAAGATCAACCGGCGCGGCGATCACGAGAAATGTCACACCCGCGAGCAACAGGCATAGGATGCCGAGCAACGTGTAGCCGAGTATCTTCATGAGCGGTGTCTGCCCATTGCCTCAAGGTCCGGTGCGCAAGCGCGAATCAGGTTTCTCATGGTCGCTAGTCTAGGCCGTTGCGGCACACGCCTCATCTGCGAATGCGCCGGGGTGTGGAGAACGTTGCCCAGTCCGCGAGACGTGCGCCGAGTTGGTTTTGCAGATCACAACGCCATGAAGATGCTGGCTTTTCTGCGGTCAGACCGTGCCGACGCCAATCTTGGCTCTAGGCACTTTCGGCGCCGACGAGATCCTGGCGGGCCTTTTCGAGGTGCTCACGGATCAGTTCTGCGACGACGGCTGTGTCGCGGGTCCGGATCGCCTCGAAGATCGCGCGGTGTTGGCGATTGTAGGCGTCCATCTGCTCGTTTGAGAGCACCTTGTCTTTCATCACACCCCAAAGCGCGTGGCCGCGCACATCGTTGATGTGCTCGTAGACCTGCAGCAGCAGCGGATTGCGTGCGCATCGGGCGATCGCCGTGTGGAACTCGCCGTCGAGGCGGGTCCAGAGGTCCTTGTCGGCGCTCGCCAGTTCGAGTGCGATGAGGGATTGCTCCATCGAGATGATGTCGCGCTGATTGGCGTGAATGGATGCGAGCCGCGCCAGATGCGGTTCGATCGCGGTGCGCGCTTCGATGAGCTGAAGCGGACTGATGAGGTCGGAAATCTCACCGGCAACGCCGTGCACCTCGTCGCGGTAGGTCACGAACGTGCCGCTACCGACGCGTCGACGGACGAGGCCGTCAATCTCAAGTTGATCGAGTGCTTTGCGGATGGTGCTGCGTGCGCTGCCGAAAGACGTTGCGAGGTCCCGTTCGGGCGGCAGCTTGTCGCCATCGCTGAACACGCCCGTCTCGATCGCATGGCGGATGCGCGCGACTATTGCGCTGGCGCCACGGCCGCGCGTGCCTGCCTCGGCCTGATGCCGCTGCGATGTTGACGGCATGCGGATGCGTTTGACGTCAGACAACGGAGGACGCGCCCCTATTCATGGAATTGGTCTCGAATGGTCCGTTTAAGCAGCGGCATCAGGCCGAGGCAGGCACGCGCGGCCGTGGCGCCAGCGCACT
>JBCAXC010000252.1:0-4220 GCA_038534255.1 Pseudomonadota bacterium | reverse complement strand
CAGAGAGATGCGCAGAAACCGGCAAGAATGCCGCGGACATTTAGCTCAAATTGTTCGCATTATCGCGAAGCGGTTTGCGGGGGGGGGGGGGGAAAGCCCCGTCCAACATCAGTTGAAGTGGCGCTGGAGCGCCGTGCTCGTCTGCTTATCTGTGAATTCGATGCCGAGCCCGCTGTCGTGATGGCGCACAACATGTCCGCGCAGGCGACCGAGCACGATCTGCGTGCCGATTGCGGGGCGGGCATCTGTGGCGACGCTTGCGCCGCCGATCGACACGTCAATGATCGAGCATGCAAGCTGCGCATCATTCGGGAGGTAGAGCGTGACTTCCTTGCGGGCCGGGATGATCCGCTCGAACTTCCGCTCGTCTGGCAGGCCGAGGATATTGCGATTGATCAGCCATGTCAGCTGCTCGGCCAGTTTCTCGCGTTTGCGCTCCGTGGCGTTGAATGCGACGGCAAATCCGTCCTGCATGCGGCGCACAACTGTGCCTTCGAGGCGGCCCAGCTCATCAAAATAGACCACGATCTTCTCGCCGATCTCGACGGTCAACGGGCCTTGCAGGCTGGCACCTGACACGGAGATGTCGATAATGCGGCAGTGATGTTCATCGTGGTTCTGGCGCATAAAGCGGCCGAGAATACTCAGCTCAACGCGGCGAAAGCGGCGGCGATCAGGGGCAACGCGGCTCGAGATTGCGCGGTCCTGGGTAGCGGGCGAGACAGGGTGCATGCGGTCGTCCGTCGACAGTGGCACGATGGCTCTGCGGTCCATCGCGGAGTTCAGCGGAGTCAGACGGATAAACTGCCGGAGCGTGTCTGATGGCGTCGGATTATCGACGGTGCTGCTTAATGAACGGCTAATGGGTGATGCAGAAGTGGTCTGCGATGCGTGCGTGTTGTCGCTTGGGGGCAGGCCCGGCTTCAGTTGTCAGCTTGCGGCACGTCACTCCGACCGCCCTCGAACACCCGGAAATTGCGACGATCAATCGAGACGACACGTTTCGGGCCGGGGATCTGGGAGAACGGGAGCTGGTGTTCGTTGCGCTCGATCATCGAGGGGGGATGGCCATCGGGCCAGATCATGCTGATCTGGCGGATGGACTGCGAGGTCAGCGGTATTGTCCCGAGCCATTCCGGACACGGTTCATCTGGACTGAAGGCACCCAGGACCCGTGTGATCGCGGTGCCGCTGTGAATGAGCGGCAGCAGCAGCATCTCGAAGCTGGTTGTGCGACCGTCTGGCGTGCGTGCATCGACGGAGACCACACCCACCGAGCCTTCAAAGAATGTTCCGCGAAGGATGCGCTCGAAGTTTGAGCGATCGCCCTGCTCGAACAGGCCAAGGACTTGCTCGCCGCGGAACTCACGACCAAAATTTTCGCAGATTTGCGTGCCCGCGAGGCGAAACATGAACTGATCGTTGGCATTGCGCTCTAGAATGAAGGTTTGCGCGAGGATATCCGTGATGCGCGAGGGTTCCACCTCAAATCGGTTCGGCGCCATGCGTGGGCCGCGCAAGTCGTTCCAGTAGCCGAAGAGGCGGGTGCTGGCTTGGTTCTTCATATCGTTCCGACACTCTGCTTCGCTCGCGAACAAGCGCTCTTCGCACCCGATGGTGCGTCTGCAACGTCTGCCAGAGCATTGCGCATGCCACGCGCGCAGGGGGAACGTTAATTTGGCCGGGATGGCGTGCATTGCTGATGCACAAGGTTAGCAGGCGACGCGCACGTCCTATCCGAAGGCTGTGACTTGGTGTCACTTTTTGTAGACGTCCGCCGGGTCGAACATCGGCGTGTCGTGCGTGAATTCGAGCGCGGCGTGCCCGGCTCCGGCGCCCAGATCAGCGGCGGGAACACGTCTGTAAAAGCACGAGTGATAGCCCCGGTGGCAGGAGGCGCCGTGGCCCTCGACCTCGACCGTGATCCAGATGGCGTCCTGATCACAGTCTGTGCGTAGCTCGATCACGCGCTGGCGGTTGCCGCTGCTCTCACCCTTGAGCCAGAGTTTGCTGCGGGAGCGGCTCCAGTACGTGGCAAAACCTGTGGCGATCGTCGCGTCCAGAGCTTCGCGGTTCATGTAGGCGAGCATGACCACGGCACCGTTTGCCGCGTCAGTTGCGACGACGGGCAGCGTGCCGTCGGGACCAAAGCGCGGAATAAAATCCGTGCCGATCTCGAGGGCCTCATTTGATGAGGACATGCGATGCTCCGCGTGGCGCAGGGATCAGGTTGAGCCGACGGCGTTCAGCGGTTGCGCACGAGCGCGAGGAACTCGCTGCGACGTTCCGGATCATCTTCGAACAGACCGCGGAACTGGGTCGTCACCGTGGCCACGTCATGCTTGCGCACGCCGCGCATCGACATGCACTGATGCACGGCTTCGACCATCACAGCGACGCCACGCGGTTCGAGTTTCTCGTCGATGGCGGTTGCAATCTGCGCGGTCATGTTTTCCTGCGTCTGGAGGCGACGTGAGAAAATGTCGACCACGCGGGCGAGCTTCGAGAGACCGACGACGCCCGTGCGCGGGTAGTAGGCGATGTGCGCCTTGCCGATGAAGGGCACCATGTGGTGCTCACAGTGCGAGACAAAATCAATGTCGCGCATCATGACGATTTCTTCGTATCCGCTCACCTCTTCAAAGGTGCGCTCCAGGACGTCGGCGGCGGACAGGTCGTAGCCGCTAAAAAGCTCTCCGTATGCTTTGGTGACGCGTTTCGGCGTATCCAGAAGCCCTTCGCGGGTCGCGTCATCCCCGGCCCAGGCGAGCAGGGTTCGCACGGCGGCTTCGGCTTCTTCTTGCGAGGGACGTTCAATGTCCGGACCGCGACCGGTGTCGGCATTGCCGTCCTTGTCGTTGTTTTGCTTGTCTTTGGGGTCAACGATAGCGTCCATCGTCAGGAACCTTCATTGTAAAGGTCGTGCGCCAAGTTTCGTCGGGTGGCGCGACCGGTTGTTTAGCATAGTTGACAATAGTGAGTGTCAACTTGTTCGTGCAGTCAGCCGTTGGCATATCACAGGTTGATGGTGCCGCAAATGCACTGACCACGTTTTCTCGCGGCGGCGCAGCGGATAATATTGGACCGATACGATGTATCGTGACCCAAGGCATGGCCGATGACCGATCTCAGCGATCTCTATAGTGAACGCATTCTCGCGCTCGCGGCGGACATCCCGCGGACGCGGCGGCTCACGGCGCCAGACGCGACGGCGGAGGCGCACTCCAAACTTTGCGGATCGCAGATTGTGGTCGACATGTCGATGCAAGACGGCGTCGTCACCGACTACGGCCAGTCTGTGAAGGCTTGCCTTCTCGGTCAGACTGCGGCGTCTGTGATGGGGCACAATATCATCGGGCGCTCGGCAGAGGAGTTGCGCGCGGTCGGCGATGTGATGCGGGACATGCTGAAGCGGGGCGGCCCGGCGCCGACGGGCGATTGGGCGGATCTGGGCGTGCTGGAGACTGTGCGCGATTATCCGCAACGGCATATGTCGGCGCTTCTGGTGTTCGACGCTGTTGAAGATGCGCTGCGGCAGATCGCGTCGAAGGACCGCGCGTCAGAGCCTGTCGCGGCGGATGCGGCTGGGTGACGTGCCGGAGCGGCACGCGAATTCTCGACCGGTCCTCTCGCGCATCGTGGCGCTGCTGCTGAGTGCACCAATTCATTTCTATCGCTGGACGCTGAAACCGTTCGTTGGCTGGCAGTGCCGACATTTACCGACCTGTTCCGAGTATGGGCTTGAGGCGATCGCGACCAACGGCGCGTGGCGCGGCGGCTGGCTGACGCTCTCCCGGCTCTGTCGCTGTCGGCCCGGCGGGACGCACGGCTATGATCCGGTGCCCGATATCACGGACGTCCATCATCGGTTCACGCCTTGGCGGTACGGGCGCTGGCGGTGTTGCCACTGCGAACAGGATGTGAGTAGCGAAACGCCGGATCATAGCGATGATCCGGCCAGCCAATGATCCTGGCCTGGTGCCGCGACGGGTTTGCCTTCGCGTGCACTTGCTCTAGAACCAGCGCGCCGGGTGTTCGCGTTGCCTGTTGTCAGCGATCCCGGGTTTCTTTCATCAAATGACACTGAGGGCGGCGTGCGCGCCGTTGTCCCGCTCGCCACCTTCCGCTCGCTACCATCGGGAAAGGTGATCGAAATCTCGGCCATGGGATCAACGGCGCGCACGCCGCCCTCAGTGTCATTTGATGAAAGAAACCCGGGA
>JBCAXC010000251.1:0-4237 GCA_038534255.1 Pseudomonadota bacterium | reverse complement strand
CAGCGCACCAACTGTTCCGATGACGCGATGGCGCGACCAGGCCCAGATCATGGCAACCAGCAACATCGCGGCCATTGCAAACGTGATGGTCGCCCCGTTGAGCGCGAAAAATTCGATGACTGAAGACATACCAATCCCCCCGGTTTCAGATGTCTGTTTCGACATCACTGGCGAGAGTTAGATATTTTATCTCCGCTATCAACTCTGTGTGGCACATTCAAACCACATCAACGAACATCGCGCACCGCAACGCTTCGGAAAACCCGTAGAAGGCCTTGAAGCGCCGCGTAATCACGACAAAAGCACGCCGCGTGCGCCGTCAGATATCGAGCGTGTTGTCCCGCTCCCACTGCGTCAGGTGATGGCTGTACGAATTCCACTCGTTCATCTTGAGCTTGACGAACGCATCGCAGAATTCAGCGCCCAGACGCTCGCGCAGCGGCATGCTCGCCTGAAACGCCCGGATCGCATCCAGCATATTGAGCGGCAGACGCTTGGCATGCGGCGCCTTCTCTGGTTCCGCGTACATGTCGATATCGAGCCGCGCGCCCGGGTCGCGCGTGTTGGCGATCCCGTCGAGACCGGCCGCAAGCGACACCGCCTGCAACAGGTAAGGGTTCGTTGCCCCGTCCGCGAGGCGCAACTCGAAGCGCCCCGGATCCGGGATACGGATCATGTGCGTCCGGTTGTTCCCGCCATAGGTGACGGTGTTCGGCGCCCATGTTGCGCCGGAGTTGGTCCGCGGCGCATTGATCCGCTTGTAGGAGTTGACCGTCGGGTTCGTGATCGCGGCCATCGCCTCTGCGTTGTGCACCAGCCCGCCGAGGAAGTGATAGGCGGTTTGCGAGAGCCCCATCTCGCCACCGTCGTCAGCAAAGACATTTGTCTCCCCGTCGGGCGTCCACAGCGAGATGTGCGAATGGCATCCGTTGCCAGTGAGGTGCAGGAACGGCTTCGGCATGAACGTCGCCCGCAACCCGTGGTTCTCCGCGATGGATTTGACCATGAACTTGAAAAACGCATGCCGGTCGGCGGTCACGAGCGCGTCGTCGTAGTTCCAGTTCATCTCGAACTGGCCGTTCCCGTCTTCGTGGTCGTTCTGGTACGGCCCCCAGCCAAGGGCGATCATCGCATCGCAAATTTCCGCAATCACCTCATACCGTCGCATCAGCGCGGACTGGTCGTAACAGGGCTTGGACTGCGTATCGTTCGGATCGGAAATGTCCGTCCCGTCCGCGTTGATCAGATGATATTCCGCCTCGATCCCGGATTTCATGCGGAAGCCCTTGGCCTCAGCATCGGCAACGACCTTCTTGAGAAGGTTGCGCGGCGCATGCGCGACCGGCTCCCCGTTCATCACCAGATCGCCGGCAACCCATGCGACCTCCTTCTTCCAAGGCAGTTGAACCGCCGATGAGGCATCGGGCACGGCAAACATGTCCGGATCGGCCGGCACCAGATCGAGCCACGCTGCAAAGCCCGCGAAGCCCGCGCCATCCTCCTCCATCCCGGCAACGGCCTGCGCGGGAACGAGTTTGGAGCGTTGATTTCCGAAAAGGTCGGTGAAGTTAAAGAGGACATACTTGACCCCCGTGTCCTTCACGAATTGCGCAAGTTCACCAGCCATGAATCAAAACTTCCTCATTCGGTTGCACGCTCAGTCACTCAACGCGCTCGCGTCGTGTTTCTTGACTTTGACGTTGTTGAGAATGGTTTTCCAGTCCGCTGTCGATATGGCGTGTGTGAGCGCAAGGAGAGCTGCCACGTAGACGATGACAATCGGCACCGCAATTGCGTTGGCCCGCTGATGCCGCGTCGGCGGATCGTCTCTACGCGATCGGATGCGCGTTACAATAAGTGAGAGGAGAAATGCGGCACTCATCACCGACAGCGCATGCAGCAGCGTCAGCCTCAGGTTGTTTTCCGACGCGGGCAGTCCGAGCGAAGGCCAGACCGGGTGAAGCGCGAAGGGAATAAACATCGCCGCAATGAGCGCGAAGGTGATCGCCCAGCGCCACATCGTCTGCCTACTCCGCCCCCGGAATCCAGTTCGTCCCCGCCAGCGGCACCCCGGCCATCGCCGCCGCCTCGACGGTCAGCGCAACGAGATCATCCGGCTCGAGATTGTGTACGTGGCTTTTGCCGTTAGCACGCGCTAGCGTCTGCGCTTCGAGCGTCAGCACGCGGAGGTAATTGGCGAGCCGCTTGCCGCCGATCACCGGGTCGAGCCGTTTCGCGAGTTCAGGGTCCTGCGTCGTGATCCCGGCCGG
The DNA here is from genome assembly GCA_038534255.1 of Pseudomonadota bacterium. Classification (GTDB taxonomy): domain Bacteria; phylum Pseudomonadota; class Alphaproteobacteria; order Rhizobiales; family CALHAX01; genus CALHAX01. Next base: position 1,967 of record JBCAXC010000251.1, on the reverse strand, counting down.
ATCGTTCCCTTTCTGATAATCCTCCCAACACCCGGCTGTCGTGCCGATCTTGCGATATTCCTCCTCGTGCTCAGGCGCATTGTCACCGAGCGCGATCAGTGCGGCTGTCCCGATTGAGCAGGCATCCGCGCCCATGGCGAGTGCCTTGGCGACATCGGCGCCGGTCCGGATGCCCCCCGCTACGACCAGCTGCACCTTGCGATGCATGTCGAGTTCGATGAGGGCACGCACGGCCTCACGTACGGCCGCCAACGTCGGGATACCCACATTCTCGATGAACACGTCCTGCGTCGCCGCCGTGCCGCCCTGCATCCCATCGAGCACGACCACGTCGGCTCCCGCCTTGATCGATAGTGCTGTGTCATAGTAGGGCCGCGCCGCGCCCACCTTGACGAAGATCGGTTTTTCCCACGCAGTGATCTCGCGCAGTTCGGTGATCTTGATCGCCAGATCATCCGGGCCGGTCCAATCCGGATGACGGCAGGCCGAGCGCTGATCGATGCCCTCCGGCAGCGTGCGCATCTGGGCAACGCGAGGCGATATTTTCTCCCCGAGCAGCATGCCGCCGCCGCCGGGCTTCGCGCCCTGTCCGACGACCACCTCGATCGCGTCGGCCTTGCGCAGATCGTCGGGGTTCATGCCATAGCGCGACGGGAGGTACTGATAGACGAGCATGCTGGAATGCCCGCGCTCTTCCGGCGTCATTCCACCGTCACCCGTAGTCGTCGATGTACCGACTTCTGACGCCCCGCGCCCGAGCGCCTCTTTCGCGTTCGCCGAAAGCGCGCCGAAACTCATGCCCGCGATCGTTACGGGGATTTTCAGGTGCAGCGGCTTTTTCGCAAACCGCGATCCGAGCACCACATCGGTGCCGCAGGTCTCGCGATACCCTTCCAGCGGATACCGCGACATCGACGCGCCGAGAAACAGCAAGTCGTCGAATGTTGGCACCTGCCGCTTCGCTCCGAACCCGCGGATGCGGTAGAGCCCTGTCTTCGCCGCACGCTGAATTTCAGCGATCGTGGCGCGATCGAACGTGGCGGACGGTTTGTGGCTCCAGGCCGCGCTGTCGGCAATGTCTTCTTCCGTCATCGGCGTTTGATCGTTCATGAGAAGCTCCCCCGCAGTGTCGCGTCAGTACGCGCCGACATTGTCCGTCTTGAAGTGATAGAGCGTGCGCGCCGAACCGTAACGGCGAAACCCGTCGAGTGGCACGTCCTTGCAGCCGGCGTCGTCGAGCAGCGATCGCAACTCCGCGCGATGGTCGTCACCCATGTCCTTCTCGACACAGTCTGCGCCAAGGCTCTCAACGGTACCGCGGACATAAATGCGCACCTCGTAGAGTGAGTCGCCAAGCGCCGCGCCGGCATCGCCGAGCACGACGACGCGTCCGGCTTGCGCCATGAAACAGCTCATGTGCCCGATATCGCCCTTCACCACGATATCCGCGCCCTTCAGTGAGATGCCACAGCGCGCCGCTGCGTTGCCGTCGATCACGAGCAGGCCACCATGCGCCGTGGCCCCTGCCGCCTGTGAGCAGTCGCCTTTCACATGGACGCGGCCGGACATCATGTTCTCCGCGACCCCCTGACCGGCATTGCCCGCCACCGTAATGTCGGCGTGCTTGTTCATGCCCGCGCAGTAGTATCCGGTCGACCCTTCGATCTCGACGCTGACCGGCGCATCGAGTCCGCAGGCCAGCGCATGCACGCCGCGTGGATTGCGGAGTTTGTAGAAGCCGGTCTCGTCTGTCCCGTTTTTCTCCTGCAGCCGCTCATTCGCGCCGCGCACTTCGCCGTTGGCCAGGTCGACAACGACCGCGTTCTCTCCCGCGCTCATTGTTCGCCACCCCAGCTGTAGACGATCGCCGGCTCAGGCTCCCAGACTTTTGCCTCCTTGATACCTGGCAGGCTGACAAGCGCGCGGGAGAGAACGCGGTCGTTGTCGACCTGGCCAACGGCGAAGTG
>JBCAXC010000250.1:0-4243 GCA_038534255.1 Pseudomonadota bacterium | reverse complement strand
ATCTGAACAAGGATTTCGAGATTGTCGGGCGATGGGAAAAAGACATTACCGGCATGAAGTTCAACTATGACTTCTGGTATCAGCCGCGGCACAATATGATGGTCTCGACCGAGTGGGGCGCGCCGAACACGTTCATGCCGGGCTTCGATCTGGAGGATGTCGCCAAGGGGAACTACGGCTCGCAGATCCACTTCTGGGATTTCAAGAACCGCTCGATCGAGAAGACGGTCGATCTTGGCGAGGAAGGCATGATCCCCCTTGAGGTGCGATTCCACCACGACCCGGATTCGACGCACGGCTTCGTCGGCGCGACGCTCTCCTCCAACGTTTTTCATTGGTACAAGAAAGACGATGGCGAAATGGAGATCGAGAAGGTGATCGACGTCGATGCGATCGATGTGGAGAATTTCCCGGTGCCGATGCCCGGTCTGATCACCGACATCCTTGTCTCGATGGATGATAAATACCTCTACTTCTCGAACTGGCTGCATGGCGATCTGCGCCAGTACGACATTTCGGATCCGTCGAACCCGAAGATGACGGGGCAGGTCTGGATCGGCGGCTTGCTCGGCAAGCAACCTGAAGTGAACGGCCGCGACGTCAACGGTGCGCCGCAGATGATCCAGCTCTCGCTGGACGGCAAGCGGCTCTATGTGACGACATCGCTGTTTTCGACGTGGGACAACCAGTTCTACCCGGATATGAAGGATGCCGGTGGCGTCATGATCATCGTGGACTGCGATGTCGAGAACGGCGGCATGACCGTGCGCGACAACTTCCTCGTCGATTTCGGCAAGGAGCCGAACGGGCCTGCGCGCGCTCACGAAACGCGCTATCCAGGCGGCGACTGCTCGTCGGACATCTGGGTCTAGACACTTTTGGCGCGGCGCGGATTTTTATCTGTGCCGCCCATTTTTTCTCTCAGCCCGCTAATTTCATCTGTGACCGACACCCACACCATTACGCTGCGCAATCGCGACGGGCTGACGCTTGAGGTCCGTGAGGACGAGGCGATCATCGATGCCGTGGAAGCCGCCGGACATGTCTTGCCGATCGCGTGTCGCTACGGCGGGTGCATCACGTGTGCGGCAAAGATGATTTCGGGCAAGGTCCGCCAACCGAAGGGTACGGCGCTGAACAAGCGACAGTCGAAAGCCGGTTATGTGCTGCTGTGCGTGGCGCGGCCGCAGAGTGATTGCGTATTCGATGTTGGCGTCGAAAGTCACAACACGCTCTATCAGAACCCGTTTGCCGCACCGCCGAAGACGTGGCGCCCGACCGGAGATTGAACCTTCGCGATGAGCTTTTTCGACAAACTCAAGTCCGGAGCCGCCGAGGAGTGGGAGGCCTACACCCGGCATCGCTTTACCGATGCGATGGCGGATGGGTCGCTGCCGGAAGACGCCTTCAAGGTCTATCTCGTGCAGGACTATCTATTCCTGATCGAGTTCGCACGGGCGTACGCGCTGGCGGCGTACAAGGCGCCGTCGCTGGCCGAGATGCGGGATGCGGCGGCGAGCTTTTCGGCGATCGTCGATGTGGAAATGGACCTTCACGTGAAGCTCTGTGCCGGGTGGGGGCTCAGTCCGGAGGATCTTGAGCGGGCGCCGGCCGCGCCGGAGACGCTGGCCTACACCCGGTATGTGCTGGAGACCGGCATGCGCGGTGATCTGCTGGCACTCAAGGTGGCACTTTCGCCGTGCGTCATCGGTTATGGCGAGATCGCGACGCGGCTCGCAGCGATGCCCGGCTCGCTGGATTACGCCAACCCCTATCGCGTCTGGATCGAGGAATATGCGAGCGACGCTTATCAGGAGGTCGCGAACGCGGGAATCGCTCAGCTCGATCAGTTGGCGGAGACCTATCTGACACCGGCACGCGAAACCGAACTGGTGACAATCTTCCGCGAGGCCACCCGGCTCGAGGCAGATTTCTGGGAGATGGGCTATCGGATGACGGCGGTTGGCTAGCGATGTCAAATCGGTCCGGCCCGCGCGCCAAGCCTGTGGACCCAACGCCGCGCCCCGTTCAAACCGCAATGCGATTGCTATAACTGCGATGCATGGCCATCGATCATGAACAGAGCGCGAACATGTCGTCCGATCCGGACCACGAGGACGCCGCATACCCCGAGCGTGAAAACCCGGCGCCTCCCAACGCGGAGATGACGGCGCAGCAGCGTGCGGAGGCGCAGGCCGGGCTCGCGCCGCTCAGCATTTCCCAGCGGGCGCTCGGCCAGCAACCCGTCTCCTATCTCGATGGACTGAATCCGGAGCAGCGCGCTGCCGTCGAGACGCTGGAAGGGCCTGTGCTCGTGCTCGCCGGGGCCGGTACAGGCAAGACCCGCGTGCTCACCACCCGGATTGCGCACATCCTCGCGACACGTCAGGCATGGCCGCGCGAGATCCTCGCGGTGACGTTCACCAACCGCGCCGCGCGCGAGATGAAAGAGCGCATCGGCAAACTGATCGGCGGGGCGGTCGAAGGCATGCCGTGGCTCGGCACGTTTCACTCCATCGGTGTGAAAATTCTTCGCCGCCATGCCGAGCTGGTCGATCTGAAGTCCGGTTTCACGATCCTCGATACGGATGACCAGATCCGTCTGCTCAAGCAACTGATCGAAGCGGAGAATATTGATCTCAAGCGCTGGCCGGCGCGACAGCTCGCCAACCTGATCGACGGGTGGAAGAACAAGGGGCTGACACCCGACAAGGTGCCACAGGGGGAGGCGCTCGCCTTTGCCGAGGGCAAGGGTGGCGCTCTTTACAAGCAATATCAGCGTCGCCTGAAAGAGCTGAACGCGGCGGACTTTGGAGATCTGCTGCTCGAGTGCCTGCGGCTCTTCCAGCAAAATCCGGATGTGCTGAAGGAGTACCATGCACGCTTCAAGTTCATCCTTGTTGACGAGTATCAGGATACGAACGTCGCGCAGTACCTCTGGTTGCGGCTGCTCGCACAGGGCTCGCACAATGTCTGTTGCGTGGGCGATGACGATCAGTCGATCTATGGCTGGCGCGGGGCGGAGGTCGACAATATCCTCCGCTTTGAGGAAGATTTTCCGGGCGCGCGGGTGTTCCGGGTCGAGCAGAACTATCGCTCGACGGGTCATATCCTGAACGCGGCCGGTGCGCTGATCGCCAACAATGAGGGGCGGCTCGGCAAGACACTCCACACGGACATCGGAGACGGCGAAAAGGTTCTCGTCTCCGGCGTGTGGGACGATGAAGAGGAAGCGCGGGGCATCGTCGACGAGATCGAGACGCTGCAGAAGGAAGGACATGCGCTGAACGAGGTTGCGGTGCTCGTGCGGGCCTCGTTCCAGATGCGTGCGTTCGAAGACCGGTTTGTTACGACCGGGTTGCCCTATCGCGTGATCGGGGGACCGAAATTCTATGAGCGGGCGGAAATCCGCGACGCGACCGCGTTTCTGGAGATCGTTGCCAATCCATCGAACGACCTGAAGTTCGAGCGGATCGTCAATGTTCCAAAGCGCGGGCTCGGCGATGTCACCATCAAGAAGGTGCATGCGCATGCGCGGGCCCGCGGCATCCCGCTGTTTTTCGCTGCGCGCGAGATCGTCGAGACTGAGGAGCTCGGGCCGAAGCCGCGCCGGTCGCTCGCCGAAGTGGTTGCGAACTTCACGCGCTGGCAGGGCATGGTCGAGGGGACGCCGCATACCGAGCTGGCGGAGACGATCCTCGATGAGAGTGGCTACACGGCGATGTGGCAGAAGGACAAGAGTCCGCAGGCGTACACGCGGCTCGAAAACCTGAAAGAGCTGATCCGCTTCATGGAGCAGTTCGAGAGCCTGACCGGGTTCCTCGAGCATGTGTCGCTGGTGATGGACGCGGAGAGCGACGGCGATGGCGATCGGGTCAGCCTGATGACGCTGCATGCCGCGAAGGGACTGGAATTTGACACCGTCTTTCTGCCCGGCTGGGAGGAAGGGCTTTTCCCGCATCAGCGCTCGCTTGATGAAAGTGGCAAGGCCGGGCTCGAGGAGGAGCGACGGCTGTCCTACGTCGGCATCACGCGTGCGAAACGGAGGGCCCGGATTTCGTTCGCGCAGAACCGTCGCGTCCACGGGCTCTGGCAATCGGCGATCCCCTCGCGGTTTGTCGACGAGTTGCCGGAAGCACATGTCGACGTGGCGGAGAACAAATCGAGCTATGGTGGTTATGGCGCTGGTGGTTTCGGCAACGGTGGTTACGGCGCATCGCGGTTCGACGGCAAGGCCGGTGGC
>JBCAXC010000249.1:0-4247 GCA_038534255.1 Pseudomonadota bacterium | reverse complement strand
GACGATGCTCCCGGCCGGGCCGAACGCATTTCCCTCCGCGCCATGCAGATTGCTGGCGGTTTGCGCCTGCCATGTCAGGAGTGCGATCCATGCAAAGGCCGCAAGTGTCAGCAGTCCGAGTGCCGCCAGACGAAACGACCATGTGCGCAGCAGCGCTTCCACCGCCTGCGGCAGAAACCCGGCGCGTGGCATGCTCTCTTCGCGAAGCGACATCCTCGAAGCTCAACCCAGTTGTGAAACCAGACGCTCGAGCGCCACCTCCGTGATCGCCAGATCGTGGACAAGTGCGATGCGGATATGATCTGCGCCCGGATCGACGTCATCGTCGCTCGGGTGACAGAGATAGGCGCCAGGCAGCACCTTCACACCGCAACCTTTCCAGAGTGTTACCGTCGCCGCCACCCCACCCCCGAACTGTCCCATATCGAGCCAGAGAAAGAACGATCCTGCCGGCCGTTGATAGCCGGTAAGACCGCCCAGCAAGCGATCGCAGGCATCAAACTTTTCGACATAGCGCTGGCGGTTGGCAACGACATGCGCCTCATCCGCCCAGATCGCAGCGGACGCATGCTGGATCGGCAGCGGAACCTGCGGGCAGGTCACGTTCCGGAAAGTGGCGAACCGCTCAATGAATGCGGGATCACCCGCGCAAAAACCGGATCGCAAACCCGGCAGGTTCGACCGCTTTGAAAGCGAATTGAACGCTATGACATTGTCCAACGTGCCGGTGTCGTGGGACGCGACCTCAAGTCCGCCGCAAGGTGCCACACTGTCATAGATCTCCGAGTAACACTCATCGCAGAACAGCATGAAATCGTACGCACGTGCGAGGGCGATGGCGCGCACCAGATAGGCCCGATCCGCCAACGTCCCCTGCGGATTGGAAGGAGAACATAGATAAAACGCGACCAGCCGTTTGAGAGTCGCGGGATCATTCTCCAGCGCATCAAGATCAGGGAGAAAATTAGTCTCCGGCAGTGCGGAGAGAAAATACGGCTCAGCGCCTGCACTCGTCGCGGCTGCCGAATACACCTGATAGAACGGATTGGGCATCGCGACGAGGGGCGCCTTGATATCCGGGCGCCGCTCAAGCGCAGGCACCACGGCCGAGTACAGCCCCTCACGAGATCCATTGAGCGCCAGCACCATGCGCTGCGGATCGAGCGCAATCGCGTAACGACGCTCAGCCCAATCCGCGATCGCCTGCCGCAAAGCATCCGTGCCGCGGATCGGCGGATACTGCCCGAAGCCATGTGCCGCCTCTGCCATCCGCGCCATCACGAAATCCGGCATCGGGTGCTTCGGCTCGCCGATCGTCATGTCGATCGGATCGGCACCCGGCGGCGCGTCACCCAGCAACGCACGGATCGCGTCCCATGGAGAGAGAATGGGCGAAACGGTTTTGGATGTCGCGAGCATCATCGCGTGGCTCTCCGGCAGGGGTCGAGACTGCGGCGTAGCAGGACGGCATCGCGCGTCAACCGGGCTGCAGGGTGCGCCGCGCAAAAAACCCCGGCGACCGAGAGATCGCCGGGGTCAAAGTTTCTGAAGTCCGTTTGCGGTAACGGGCCGCACCCGTCACCTCAGTGAGCAGTCCCGTAAGGCTTAGCCGATACGCTGGCTGCCCGAACCAAACTCCGGATAGGCTTCGACACCGATATCGGCGAGGTCGAGACCCATTTCTTCCTCTTCCTCCGTGACGCGTACGCCAATCGTGAACTTGAGGATCAGCCACAGCGCAGCGGACGTTACGATCGCGAAGAGACCGTAGGCCACGACACCTGTGAGCTGCACGCCGAAGGACGCATCCGAGTTCGACAGCGGCACAACCATCGTGCCGAAAATGCCGGCAAAGAGGTGAACCGGGACCGCCCCGACGACATCGTCGATCTTGAGCTTGTCGAGCAGTGGCACGGTGAAGACGACGATCGCACCACCGATCGCACCAATCAGGATCGAAAGCGCAGGCGATGGCTGCAGCGGTTCAGCCGTGATCGCGACGAGACCGGCAAGCGCACCGTTCAGCGCCATGGTCACGTCGACCTTGCCGTAAATGATCTGCATCAGCACCAGCGAGGCCACCACACCGCCGGCAGCAGCAAGGTTGGTGTTGGCGAAGATGTTCGACACAGCCGTGACGTCCGTGAGCGATCCGGCAGCAAGCTGCGAGGCGCCGTTGAAGCCGAACCAGCCGAGCCACAGGATGAATGTGCCGAGCGTTGCGAGCGGAATGTTCGACGCCACCATTGGCATCACCTTGCCGTTCACGTACTTGCCGCGGCGCGCGCCAATGATGATTGCGCCCGTAAGAGCGGCCCAGCCACCAACCGAGTGCACGATTGTCGAACCAGCAAAATCCTGGAAGCCCATCGCGTCGAGCCAGCCAGCACCCCATTTCCACGAACCTGCGATCGGGTAGATGAATCCGGCCAGCACGATGACGAAGATGAAAAAGGCCCAGATCTTCACACGTTCTGCGACCGTTCCGGAGACGATCGACGCGGCTGTTGCAACGAACACCATCTGAAAAAACCAGTCAGATGCCGTCGAGTAGCCGGTGTCGAGAAGGCCTTTGGAGGCCGCCGCCGCCGCCGCGGTCTGTTCTGCCGTGGCGCTGTCACCCGGCGAAAGAACGCCGATGCTGTCGAAGCCGTAAGGCGCAAACGTGCCCATGTAGCCGCCATCGACGCCCGTATACATGAGCGAGTAGCCCACGGCCCAGTACATCAGGCCGGCGATCGAATAGAGGCCGATGTTCTTTGTGCACTGCATGGCGACGTTCTTGGAACGCACGAGCCCGGCTTCGAGCATGGCGAACCCGGCAGCCATCCACATCACGAGGAAGCCGCCGATAAGGAACAGCAGCGTGTTGAAGATGAAAGCCGTTTCCGGTGTCACGCCCGCGGGCGCATCCTGGGCAAACGCGGAAGGCGCTGCCGATACAAGTGTGACGCTTGCAAGGACTGCTTTCAGCAGTCCGCAGCGCCAGGTTGGCGATAGTTTCATGGTTCAGATGTCCTGATGAAGATGCCCTGACGAGCAGGATTGGATGAGGCTAGAGCGCAGCGGCGTCGGTCTCGCCGGTGCGGATCCGCACGGATTGTTCGACAGCCATCACAAAGATCTTGCCGTCACCGATCTTGCCGGTGTTGGCCGCTTGCGTGATCGCATCGACAACGGCACTGACGCGGTCATCTTCGACCACGGCCTCGACTTTCACCTTCGGAACGAAGTTGATGTCGTATTCTGCACCGCGATAAATCTCGGTCTGGCCCTTTTGTCGGCCGTGCCCCTGCACTGCGCTGATCGTCATGCCGGTCACGCCGAGTTCGGCGAGAGCGGCACGGACGTCGTCGAGTTTGGGCGGCTTGATCACCGCCATTACCATCTTCATGGCGTTCCCCTTGGTCTGAGACGCGCGACGGCCACGAGTGCCGTCAGCAACGCGTCGGAGTCTCAAAGGGTGTGCCAAGTGTTAACGTCGCCGATAAAGCAATGAAATCATTGCGCATTATCACTCTGCGAGAATATCGGGCTCGCTCGAACAGCCCTCGCAATGCACAAAATATATGCAATGATAACGATTTGCTCAGTCACTAGGCGTCTGCGCTCAGGCGTTCTGCCGCCGCATCAGGCCTTCCTGGGCAACGCTCGCCACCAGCGTCCCGTCCCGTGTGTAGACCGAGCCGCGGCAGAACCCGCGCGCGCCGTGCGCCGAAGGACTGTCCTGCGCATAGAGCAGCCAGTCGTCCGCCCGGAATCTGCGATGAAACCAGAGCGCATGATCGAGGCTTGCAAGCTGCATGTCGCGATCGAAGATGAGCTTGCCGTGAGCGATCAGCGCCGTATCGAGCAGCGTGAAGTCTGACGCATAGGCAAGCACACACTGATGCAGAGCGAAGTCGTCCGGCAACGCCTCTGTCCCGCGGATCCAGACATACTGTTGCGGCGCGCGATCCGCCCGCGACAGATAGCGCGAGATGTCCGTCGGCCGGAGTTCGATCGGTCGCTCCCGCTCCCAATACGCCCGGATGTTTTCCGGCATCTTGTCCGCAAATTGGGCAATCAGCGCCTGCTCGTCCGGCAGGTCTTCCGGCATCGGCAGGCCATCGGGCAAAGCGGGCAGAGGCATCTGGTGATCGTAGCCCTCTTCCTCTTTGTGGAACGACGCGGACATCGAGAAGATCGCATGGCCATGCTGCAGCGCCACGACCCGCCGCGTAACGAAGCTGCGCCCGTCGCGAATG
>JBCAXC010000248.1:0-4260 GCA_038534255.1 Pseudomonadota bacterium | reverse complement strand
AGATCGGCTTCACGCCACGCCATGAATGGAAAGGCATCGGCGTCGAGATCGATGTCGCTCGCAAGGTCACTGAGCAGGTTGGCACACTTCGGGCCGCAGATAGAGGCGACCGCCCACTGCTCGGTAACCGACGTCATGTAGACCTCGAGATCGCTCCACTCCGTCTGGTGATATTCCTCCAGCCAGTTGAGCACGCGCGCCGCGCCACCGGTCGTTGTGGTCATGTGGAAGTGATGGTCGCCAAGGCGCGCCGTCACCCCGTCATCGAACACCATGCCATCTTCGTTGAGCATGAGGCCATAGCGGCACATCCCTGGCTTCAGCTTGAGCCAGGCGTTCGAATAGATACGGTTCAGGAACTCCGCCGCGTCCTTGCCACGAATGTCGATCTTGCCGAGTGTTGACGCGTCCAGCATGCCGACATCGGTGCGCGCCGCCTTGCTCTCGCGCTGGACCGATTGTTCGAACGTCTCGCCGCCCTGCGGATAGTTGCGCGCACGCATCCAGTCGCCGACCAACTCGAACGTGGCCCCCGCGGCGACATGATGGTCGTGCATCGCCGTGGTGCGCCGCGGATGAAAAAGCTCTCCCGTATGCTGGCCCGCGATCGCGCCGAACGTCACAGGCTTGAACGGTTGACGATAAGTCGTCACGCCGACTTCCGGGATCGACTTGCCAAGCTGTTCGGAGAGAATGCCAAACGCGTTCACGCTGACTGTCTTGCCCTGATCAGTAGCCATTCCCGTCGTGGTGTACCGTTTGGCATGCTCGACGGAGCAAAATCCCTCCCGCACCGCCAGATGCAGATCTTTCGCCGTCACGTCGTTTTGTAGGTCGATGAACGCACGCGTCTTGCCTTCATCCAGACCGGACGGCATCTCCCAGCGTGCCTCGGTCGTGTACGAGAGGTAGGCCGGCTCAATGACGTCCGGTGTCTTCACCTCTCCCTCGGTAAATCCCGCGTCACTTGCGGCTGCAGCGCCCGCCGCAGCACCACCGGCGAGGCAGTCCTGAAGCGGAAAGACACCGTCGGCTGCGCCCGCGGATCGCTCACGCTGCCACGACATCGCCGGGCGAAACCCGACAAGCTCTTCATCCCAGCGCAGCTTGCCGCGTGACTGGGAAAATAGCGCCACGTTAGGCGACCATCCCCCGCACGTCGCGATCAGGTCACAGTCGATTTTCTCCGTTGGTCCGGTCACGTCGCCATTGTCATCCAGCGCACGGACACAGATCCGGTTGACTCGCTGGCTGCCCGTCGTGCCCGTGATCGTTGCACCGGTCATCACACGCAGTCCGTGGTCCTGCGCGGCCACGCGGAGCGGAGAGGGCGGCGTTGATCGCGTATCGATGATGGTGACGTCGACGCCATGCTTTTCGAGATCGAAAGCAGTCTGATAGGCGCTGTCGCTCGACGTGAAGACGACGGCACGACGCCCCGCCTCGACACCATAGCGGTTGAGATAGGTCTGCACCGCGCTCGCCAGCATGATGCCTGGCCGGTCATTCTGATGGAACACCAGGGGCCGCTCGATTGCGCCCGTCGCGAGCACGACCTGCTGCGCCCGCACGCGCCATGTGCGCTGCCGCGGCAGGTATGGAGAGCGCGACTGGACGGGCAGATGATCCTGCACCGTCTCATGCAGCATGACGAAGTTGTCGCTGTAGTAGCCGAACGCGCAGGTCCGCTTGAGGACCGTCACCTCTGGCATGTCAGCAAGCTCGGCTTCAATCTCCGCCACCCACGCCGCGGGCGCCTTGCCATCGAGCGTGGTGTCATCGGCATCTGCCGACAGAAGCTGCCCGCCAAGCGCGGCTGTCTCTTCGACGAGGATCACGCGCGCGCCGCTGGCTCCCGCCGCGCGCGCGGCCATCAGACCGGCCGGGCCCGCTCCCACGACCAGGACATCGCAGTGCCGGTTGAGTGTCTCGTAGCGATCCGGATCTTTTTTCTCTGGGCTCTCTCCAAGCCCTGCCGCCTTGCGGATGAAAGGCTCAAAAAACATCCAGTTGAACGGTGGACCCATGAACGTCTTGTAGTAGAACCCGGCGGAGAAAAACCGCGACGCGAGATCGTTCACCGCGCCGACATCATACTTGAGCGACGGCCAACAGTTCTGCGACGTGACCGCAAGGCCTTCGAAAATCTCGAGTTCCGTCGCTCGCGTGTTCGGCACCGTCGTCGCCGGATCATCGTAGACCTGCACCAGCGCCGCCGGGTCTTCAGAGCCTGCCCCGACGATCCCGCGCGGGCGGTGATACTTGAAGCTGCGACCGACCATGTGCACGCCATTGGCAAGCAGGGCAGACGCCAGCGTGTCGCCCACAAAGCCGCTGTAGGTCGTTCCGTCAAAGCTGAACGTGACCGGTTGCGCGCGGTCAATCTGCCCGCCCCGCGGCAGGCGATACTGCTGCTCACCCATCAGTTCGCCTCCGTCGTCGTGCGCGTCGTAGTCAACGAACCGGATTGACCCGGCTGCACAACCTTCGTCGCGTCATTGCCGGAGCCGATCTCCGGTTCGCCCGCAGGCGTCGCAAGATCCTGGCCCTCAATGGCCGGTGGCTGCTCACCCTGCTTGTAGACCGCAAGAATTTCATCCGTCGCAGTGTTGCGCAGCACGTTGAACCACTTCCGGCACCCCGCGGTGTGGACCCAGCGCTCTGCAAACACACCCTTCGTGTTGGCGCGGAGGAAAACATAGTCCGCCCACTCTTCGTCGCTCTGGGTTCCGCTGTCGGTCGGTCGCGCGATGTGCGCCTCTCCGCCATACGAAAACTCATGCTGATCGCGCGGGCCGCAATAGGGGCAGTTGATGATGAACATGTGTGTCTCCCCTAGTGCGCGACGGCGGCGGCGCCGTGCTCGGCGACCAGCTTGCCGGAATAGAAACGATCGAGTGCGAACGGTGCGGCGAGTTCATTCGGCTCGTCGGTCGCGACGAGGTCGGCGAAGACGTGCCCTGAGGCCGGGGTCGCTTTCCATCCGCCGGTCCCCCAGCCACCGTTGACATAAAATCCCTTCACTTTCGTCTTGGTGATCAGCGCACTCGCGTCAGGGCAGACATCGACAATGCCGCCCCACTGACGCAACAGTCGCAGCCGCGAGATCACCGGGAAAAGTTCCTTCAACGCTGCGAGCTGGTGCTCGATCACGTCGAATCCGCCACGCTGGGTGTAGGAGATCTGTGGGTCGATCCCCGCCCCGATGACCAGCTCTCCCTTGTCCGACTGGCTGCAGTACACATGCACCGCGTTGGACATCACGACACACGGGTTGAGCGGCTTGATCGGCTCGCTGACGAGCGCCTGCAGCGGATGGCTTTCGATCGGCAGTTTGACCCCGGCCATCTTGGCGACCACGCTCGAGTGCCCGGCCGCAACGCTGGCGATCTTGTTCGTCCGAATATCGCCTCGCGTTGTCGAGAGCCCGGCGATCTCGCCGTTCTCGACCTTGATGCCCGTCACTTCGCAGTTCTGGACGATGTCGACACCGAGTGAGTCCGCCGCCCGCGCATAGCCCCAGACGACCGCGTCATGACGATTAACCCCACCGACACGCTGCAGTGTGCCACCAAGCACGGGATAGCGGATGTCCGGATCAATATTCACGATCGGACAGAACTCCTGCACCTGCTTCGCATCGAGCCATTCCGCCTGCACGCCGTTCAGCCGGTTCGCTTCGACCCGTCGTTTCAGCGCACGCATTTCGCCATCGTCATGCGCGAGATTGATCACGCCGCGGTGGCTCATCATGATGTTGTAGTTCAGCTCGCGACCAAGCCCGGTCCACAGGTCCATCGCGTGCTGATAGATGCCAGCGCTTGCGTCGTTCAGATAGTTGGAGCGGATGATCGTCGTGTTGCGCCCGGCGTTGCCGCCGCCGATCCAGCCTTTCTCGATCACGGCGATGTTCGTCATGCCGTGCTCTTTGGCGAGATAGTAGGCCGTCGCCGTGCCGTGACCGCCGCCTCCAATGACGACCGCATCGTAGGACGCCTTCGGCTCCTGAATATCTCGCCACGCCGCCTCCCAGCCGGTATTCCCGCGCAACCCTTCGCGCAGCAGGGCAGCAAGTGAGTAGCGTTTCATGGGCGTTGTCCTTCGAGCAGTCGTCTTCCGCCAGACCGCCGTCTCGCCTCGTCGCGAGGCGGCAGGTGCCGGAAGTGTCATGCCGGTAGCGTTAGCAGTCGAAACGTCGCCTGCACACGTCTGCAAGCGCGGGCAGGGCGTCGCAGCAGGGGAGCGCTGGTATGCCCGAGG
>JBCAXC010000247.1:0-4264 GCA_038534255.1 Pseudomonadota bacterium | reverse complement strand
GAGAAGAAACATTTTCGTCGCAGCGCGACAGAGAGTGAGAGCTGACAACCGGACCCGGCGAGGCGTTCACTCGATGAACGGCAGAATGAACCGATAGGCCGGTCGCGCCGCCAGACCGAGCACGAGCCCACCGCCAAAGAGCAAACCAAGCGCCAGCAGCCGACGCATCACCGTGCCGACGCCCCGGACGATGCGCACATCCACCATTTGCTCCGGCAAAGCCGTCTGCAGCACCGTCCCGTCGCGAGTAACGATCCGCGCGGTGGCGAAGAGCTGCAACCGCCCGAAGCCCGACTTCGTCGCCGCAATCTGCCAGCGCCAACTCGTCGAATCGTCATCGGCGGGCGCCGCATCCGGCTCGAACCACTGCACTTCCGGCGAACGCGGCTCGATCGTGAAACTGCCAGAGGGCGACCGCAGCCGCAGACTGAGCGACCGCGAGACAAGCGACGCCGCACTGATCGCAAGATCGCGTCCTTCGAACTGCCCGGTCAGTTCATCGATGTCGGCATTCATCACGCGGATCTCGACCCGCTCCATCATGCCAAGGCGCATTTTCGACGGGATGATCTCGGTGAGGATATTGTCCTCAAGCTGAACAACCCCGTCGATTGTACTGACCGGATCGTCCGCCCCGTCCCAGTCGTCTTCCGCAGCTGAACGCGGCGGCGTCACCCCAGGTGCCGGACGCGGTCCGGGACCAACTCTTCCAGCCGTCGCCGGTCGCGAGGGAGGCGGAGGCGGCGGCACGCGTGTGGGCTGCGGCGTCGCCGCCCCCGCTGCGTCCGACGTTGCCGCAACCTGAGCTGCAGCGGTGGCCTGTGTCGGCGCTGCGACGGGCGCGGGCGCACCGGGAGGCGTTGGCAGCCCGTGCGACGGAACGAGGTGCGGCTGGATCACCGCTTTGGGCGGTGGCGACTGTGTCGAAGGTGCGCCGTTATGGGAATGTCCGCGCGGAGCTGGCTGTCGCAACCGGGTCCGCGTCAACGTCGGCGTCTCCGGTGCAGGCACGGACTGATAGGGCAAAGCTCCATTGCTGGTCTGCGTTGGCTGCGGCGCCGTGATTGCCTCGCTCGGAGACACGATGGGCTTGGCCAGCAGCGCATGAATGTCGCTCAGGTCTTCCCCACCCGCCGCAACCACAGCCGTGGGTTGCTCGCCAAACGCAGGCGCTCTCGCATCCGCTTTCGCCTCGATAGCCCCGTCGCCCGGGTCGTCATCAAGACGCAGGCCGTGCTGGCGCAGCATGATCGCGGCGTTGCTGGTCCCCTCGCCGATGATCGCAGCCACGACCAGCGCACCATCGATTTCATCGCGCCCAGACGATTGAGCCGCCGCCGATGACACATCAAAAATCCGATGCATGGCAGCGTCAGCCCGCGGCAGGGTGGCGGCCGGACCGCTTTCGACCGCCGCGATATAGCGTGCAGCAAAATCCCGGAACCGCACGACATCAACGCCGTTCGCCTCGAGCACACGTGCGGCGTCAGTATCGTCGACCAGGGCCAGCACAAGATGATCCAGCGTCAGTTCGCCATGCTGCTGCTCACCGGCGAACATCTCTGCACGCAACACAGTGTCGCTAAGCCGACGGCTCAGGCGGACCCAGCCCAGCTCCTGTCGCGCAACATCACTCATACGCATGACCACCCCGAAATGTCCGCCGATCACGCGGGTCAAAGCACGCCTCTCCAGCGCCTTGCTCGCCCCAAACCGATCTACGGTGCGTGAGCCTTGGACCAAAAATTGGGCGGGGACAAGAACGCGTGCACCATCCACCACAGGTTGCATGAACCACAGTGAACCGACCGCAAGTGCACAGCCACAGTAGCGGTTCTACGGCGTTACCCGACGCCTGAAAAATCAACCTTGCTTGACTTTGCTCGACCTCACCCGGATTGAGACGGCCACGCAGCAACCACGCCACGACGACCCCGAAACCATGTCTCAAGATATCGACGCCCAGACCCAGGCCGAGCTGCTGTCAGAGGCGTTGCCACACATGCAGCGCTATGACCGCCAGACCGTGGTGGTAAAATACGGCGGCCACGCGATGGGCGATGCCGAACTCTCTGCCCGTTTCGCGCGCGATATCGTGCTTCTGAAACAGTCCGGCGTGAACCCGGTCGTCGTCCACGGCGGCGGTCCGCAGATCGGCGGGATGCTCGATCGCCTGCAGATCAAGAGCGAGTTCCGCGACGGCCTGCGCGTCACCGATGACGACACCATCAGCGTCGTCGAAATGGTGCTCGCCGGCTCAATCAACAAATCCATCGTCGCGGCCATCAACGCGGAAGGCGGGCGGGCGGTCGGCATCTCCGGCAAGGATGGCGGCCTGATGCGCGTGCGCAAACTGCAGCGCGAGGCGCACGATCCAGACTCGAACCTCATGCAGGTGGTCGACCTCGGCTATGTCGGCGAACCCGAAACAGTCGACCCGCACGTCGTCGACATCCTCACCCGCTCCGACCTGATCCCGGTGATCGCTCCAACAGCCAGCGGTCCGGATGGCGCGACCTACAACGTCAACGCCGACACCTTCGCCGGCGCGCTCGCATCCGCGATGCAGGCGAAGCGTCTCCTACTGCTCACCGATGTACCCGGCGTGCTCGACAAAGACGGCGGGCTCATACCGGAGCTCACAGCCGACGAGGCTCGCGCACTCATCGCCGATGACACGATCTCTGGCGGAATGATCCCGAAGATCGAGAGTTGTCTGTCTGTGATTGAAGACGGCGTGGAAGCCGTGGTCATTCTGAACGGGAAAGTGCCCCACGCGGTCCTGCTCGAGCTGCTGACCGTCCATGGCGCCGGCACCCTTTTGAGGCGCGACGCATGAGCGACTTTGCAAAGACCGACATCTGGGTCTTCGATCTCGACAACACGCTTTATCCGTCGAGTTGCAATCTCTTTGAACTCGTCTCGGACAAGATGAACGCGTTTATCGAGGAGTTCCTGGGTGTCGATCTGGCCGAGGCGAAACGCATCCGCCATGAGTATTATCTCAAGTACGGGACGACGCTCTCAGGTCTGATGCAGGCCCACGATCTTGAGCCCGAAAAGTTTCTCGCCTTCGTTCACGACATCGACCATTCGCGTCTCGATGAGAATCCGAAGCTTGGCGCTGCGATACGCGCGCTCCCGGGCCGCAAGCTGATTTACACCAACGGCTCCGTCGCCCATGCTGAAGGTGTGGCAGGCAAGATCGGTATCCTCGATGCGTTCGAAGGTGTGTTTGACATCAAGGCGGCCAACTACGTGCCAAAACCGGAGGAAAAAGCATTCGCGCAATTTCTTCACGACCACGATGTGGATCCGGCACGCGCGGCAATGTTCGAGGATCTTCCACACAATCTCGTCCCGGCGCATGCCTGTGGGATGACCACTGTGCTGGTGCACTCCGACTTTGACGATCACCCGTCGCAACAGGACGCGTCGGCCGAGAAACTACCATCGCACGTGCACCATCGCACCGAAGACCTGACGGCATTCTTGCAGCAATTGCTGGACTGAAAGCTGCCCGCCAGCGCCCCCGCCGGCGCCTACGGAATACGTGGCGTCAGGTGCGTCACTTTCCAGTCGAAGTCCTGAAACGTAAGCCGCGCCGTGAGGTCCGGCAGTTCGGCATCTGCATCCCGCGCGATGCCCGCCTCCATAGCGAGCGGCCCGAGGAAGCCGAAGTGCTTGATGTTGCCGACCCCGAACGTCTCATCGCCCCCACTACGCGACACATCACCGGCATCGCGCTTGGGCGCAAACAGATCCCGCGCACTTATCCCACCGCTCTGCCCAAGCTGCTTCGTGACCTGATTGAGGATGCTGCGCGCCTGCTTGTTCCGCAACAGCCCGCCAATCCCGTTTGAAAGATCGAGCCCGCCACCTGCGCTCTCCCCGTCGGAATTTTCGTCCTGAGGCGGGATGTCAAACAACTCCATGATGCCGCCCATGCGATCGACGCGCTGCAACACGGCCTGTTGCACGGCACCGACAAAATCTCCGCCCTGTTTGTAGATCGCACCCACCCGGTCAGGAGCAACCACCTCATCGAGCGCCCCGTTCACGATCTCCGTGATGCGCTCCATCCGGACCTGCTCGCGTGTGATACCGAACGCCGGGCCGAAATCCTTGACCATCTGGTCGATGCGCCCGTCAAGGCGACGCATCACCGGCGTGCGGATCGAGTCCCGCACTTGAGGAAAGTCGATCTTCTGCGAGAGCGTCGCAGCGTCTTCCCGCTCCAGCGCCGTTTTGATCGCGTAGCCGT